>CAISJH010000033.1 GCA_903885585.1 uncultured beta proteobacterium | reverse complement strand
GTGGCCAGTTGGTGAGCCAGCGTCCAGCCCCCCACCGGAATGGCCTTGAAGCCGCCCGTGCCCCAGCCGCAGTTGATGGACAGGCCCGGCACCGGCGTGGGGCCGATGATGGGGCTGGAGTCCGCCACCACGTCCACGATGCCGGCCCACTGGCGCAGCAGCCGCAAGCGCCCCAGCGTCGGGAACATCTCGGCGGTGGCCGAGACCACGTGCTGCATCACGTCGAAGCTGCCGCGCTGGGCATACGACGGGAAGTGGTCGAGCGCTCCGCCGATCACCACCTCGCCCTTGTCGCTCTGGCTCCAGTACGCGCCCAGCGCCGGCGACAGCGTCACCACGTTCAGCACCGGCTTGACCGGCTCACTCACCATGGCCTGCAGCGCATAGCTCGTCACTGGCAGTTCGAAGCCCGCCATCCGCGCCAGCACCGACGAGTGCCCCGCCACGGCCAGCGCCACCTTCTCGGCGCGGATGGGCCCGCGCGCCGTGTCCACGCCCACCACACGTTCGCCCTGCTTCAGGAAGCCCGTCACCGGGCAGTTCTGGATGATGTCCACGCCCAGCGCCGAAGCACCACGTGCGTAGCCCCAGGCCACGGCGTCGTGGCGCGCCGGCCCGCCGCGGCGCTGGATGAAGCCCCCCAGGATGGGAAAGCGCGCGTCGGTGCCGAAGTTCAGGCGCGGCTCCAGGGTCTGCAGTTCACGTAAGTCCAGCAGGTCGGCGTCGATGCCGTTGCAGCGCATCGCGTTGGCCCAACGGCTCTGGGCGTCCAGGTCGTGGCGCGAATGCGCGAGCGTCAGCACGCCGCGCGCACTCAGCATGATGTTGTAGTTGAGCTCGTGCGACAGGCCTTCGTACAACTTCAGCGAAAAGTCGTACAGCCGCGCGCTCTCGGGGTACAGGTAGTTGGAGCGCACGATGGTGGTGTTGCGCCCGGTGTTGCCACCGCCAATCCACCCAGCCTCCACCACAGCGACGTTGGTGATGCCGTGGTTCTTGGCCAGGTAGTACGCCGTGGCCAGGCCATGGCCGCCACCGCCCACCACCACCACGTCATAGGCCGGCCTGGGCTCGGCCTCACGCCAGGCAGGGGCCCAGTCGGTGTGCCCACGCCGTGCGGCGGCCAGCAGGTTCCAGGCGGAGTAGCGCGTGCGAAGCGTCATCTCGTGGGCTGTCAAACGATCGTGGGCATCATGCTGGTGCGCGCCCATTGGTCTCGCGCGCAGAGGGAAAGCGACTTGGGTTCCACGGCGGATGGATTGAAAGTATGGCCCCCCGCTATGCCCTCAAGAGTCCGCCGTTCACACAAGACGTTCAAACTCCCGGGTAATCATCCCTGCATCGAGCTGGGCTGCAACGCTTGCCCCATCGATGACCTTGAAACTGAGCACGGCGCGCGCGCCGTCCATCAAGGCTCGCCACTCAGGTTGGGTGAACTGCAATGAGAAGCTGTTCGAGTCGATGGGCAGCAGTGAGAAGCTCATCCGATAGCCGTGCCCGAGGCTCCCTGTCAGGCCTTCAGCCGCTCGTTCGACAACAAGCGGTCCGTCCGCGGCGTGGACGTAGGTACCGACATAGGAAGCCAGATCGACGGGCTCCCTTGGGCCCGCAGGCGATGAGCTGGCCGCCAGCTTTGCCGATAGCGCTGGAGCGAAGGATTCGAAATAGGCACGCCAGTCACGCACGGGCAGACCTAACACAGTAGCCGCCAGAGCAAAGGACAGCGATGTCACTGGAGCACCCAGGACATTCGCGTACACGGCGATACCCAGTCCAGAACGCGGGAACAGCGAGGTCATGGCGGCGACGCCGTAGCCGGTTCCAGAGTGGCAGATCAGGGGATGGCCTTCGAAGTCTGAAACTGCCCAACCAAGCGCATACGCGGCCATGTGAGCGCCTGGATAGAAAAGGCTGGGCAGATCCTTGCCGGGCTCGGCCACTACATGTGGCTTGTGGGTTTCGGACAATGCCTCCCGAGAAATGACTTGTCGACCATCCACCAAGCCGCCGTTGAGGTGAAGGCGTAACCACTGTAAAGCGTCGGCACCGGAAACAACCATGCCACCGGCACCGGCTTGCTGGTCCGTGAAGATGCTGTCGATCTGCACAATCTCCTCACCAACGCGACAGTGCCACGCGGCCTGATCGGCCAATGCCGAGCGCGCCTGCTCGCCGCACGAGCTAGAACTCATGCCCAAGGGTTGCAGGATGCGGTCTATCACGGTGTCGACAAACCCCTGCCCCGTGATACGTCCTACCGCCACAGCATTCGCGTTGTGCCCAGCGTTGACGTATGTAAAGCGCTCGCGTAACGCGTGAACGGGGGCCGTATGGCGCAGCCCCGAAAAGACATGTTCCGCCGGCAGGCGCGGATCAAGTCCAGCCTCCATCAGTCCGACCCGGGGCAAGCCCAAGCGGTTGGCACTCATATCGCGCAGGGTGACCTGCAGCGTCGCGGCTGGATCCTGCAATTGCCACTCGGGTACGAAGCGGGTTATTGGGTCGTCCCAAGTCGCCATCCCGTCAGCAACCAGGGACGCCACTGCCGCTGACACAAAGGCTTTGGAGCACGATGCGATGTTGAAGCCTGTCTGCGCGGTCACCGGCTCGGCACTGCCGGTGGACTTCACTCCATAGGCATAGTGATAACTCACGTCTCCAAGCACGATGGCGATTGATGCACCGGGAACCTGCCTTGTTCCCAAGTAGGCATCGCAGATAGGACGCAGACGAACGTCCAGCAGGTCCAGCGGACGCGGCGGTGGTCGGTGGTGCGCAGATTGGCTCATCGAAACACCCAGACCCGGATCGCTGCCCACACGCGACGCGCTCAAGCCAACGCCCGCCGCCGAACAAAGGTCCGCGGCTCGGGTCGGCCGAGCAACGCCCATGGATCCTGGACGCGTGGAAAGTAATTCCCATCGCGCTTTAAATATGGAATTGCCGCGAAATCGAGCGACATCGCGCCGGGCGTTCGCACGTGCCAGAGATGGTCGGCAATCTCGCTGAATCTGGCCTGGTAATGTGCCGATGACTTCACTACGATGAGACGTCGGCTTTCCAACGAGATGCCCAGGCCCGTGAAAGCGTCGGGATCGAAGACCTGTGATCGCACCGAACAGACTGCAATGTCGATGCCTTGACTTCTGATCCAGACGGCCCGGCCGAGTTGCTGCCGGAATCCGAAGCAGCCTTGGTCGTGGTGCTCGCGCAAACCCAATACCTGCACAGTCAGGTCGATCGGTTCACCAGAGGCGACACCGCACTTGCCGCCGAGTCGAATCTCCAGCATCGCACCAATGCCCGCTTCTGCGCAGAACTCGACTGCCACTGGGTCCCAGAAGCAACCGACCACGGCATTTCGTATCCCGCGCGCCAGCAGTTCGCGCAGGAAGTACGTGCTGTCCCCTGCCGCACCACCTCCCGGGTTGTCTGCGAAATCACCCAGTACGACAAGCCCTGACAGCGCAGTGGCCCGATCCAGTGAAGCGGCAATGTCCGGATATCGTGGCAGCAGCTCCTCGCGCGCGTCATAGATCTGCTTGGACAGGGCCCCCGCTTCATTCATCGCTGCCGGCAGATCCGCGTCGGCATATACGAGTACCTTCGTGCCGACTTCAGGCACATCGGCCCAAGCAAACCCATGAGCTATGGACGCCGTGAGGATGGAGGATCGTGCTTCTGCCGCCCGAAGATTACCGACGATCCCAGACATCGGCGCATCGAATGTGGGATAGGCGCCGATCATGTGCGTGGCCACGAGCGCGGCCACCGGATTGATTTCGCCGAGCACAGTTCTGCGGCATATGTGGAACAGTTCATGGGCACGCTCGGCCATGTCGATATGCGGGTACTCCTTCACCGCGATGATCACGTCTGAATCTCGCACCATGGCGTCGGTCAGGTGGCAATGAAGGTCGAGTTGGACGCCTATCACAGCGGCTGGTGCAATCGCCCGCACATGGGCGATGAGATCCCCCTCGCAGTCGTCGTAGCCATCAGCCACCATTGCACCGTGCAGCGCCAACAGGATCATGTCCAAGGGAGCGACCTCCTGCGCGGCGCGCAGGTCGACAAGAATAGCCTCGCGCAACTTCTCGTAGGCGGCACGTACGGTCTTACCCGCAGGCTGAGCGCTCGCAGAAAGCCCCTCGATGACCTCATCACCGCAAGCCTGGGCAAGACGCCTAATCTCGCCGAGCGGCACCGCCGCGGGCACGTCATGCCGCCTCGAAGCATCGCGGATCAGGCCGTACTCCTCGAATGCACGCAACCCCGTCGGGATCGGCGACAGGGTATTCGTCTCGGTGTAAAGCGACGAGATGAAGATGCGCATCAGCTTTTCTGCGCTTCAGAAGACTGTTCGCTCACCAACCAGTCGTCGATGATGTCCTCGAGGACCGGCAGGGTCACCGCGCCCGCACACATCACCGCCTCGTGGAACCTTCGGTGCTTGAAGCGCGGGCCGAGGGTCCGCTGTGCAAGCTCGCGCAACTCTCGGACCTTGAGATTGCCGATCTGGTAAGCCAGCGCCTGGGCAGGCATCGATACGTAACGATCGACCTCACCTTCAATCGACTCGCGCGAAAGCGTTAGCCGCGCCTCCATGTAAGCGATGGCAGTTTCTCGTGACCAACCATACCAATGAATACCGGTGTCCACGACAAGGCGCACGGCACGCCATTGCTCCATCTCGAGCCGGCCGTAGTGCTGGTGTACGGTTTCGTACAAGCCCATTTCCACGCCCAGGGTCTCGCAATACAGGGCCCAGCCCTCGATGTAGGCTGTGTACTTGATGGCACCGTGTCTACGAAAGCTTGGCAAAGTGTCGGCCTCTTGCATCAAGGCAATGTGCATGAGGTGGCCCGGCCAGCCTTCGTGCAGCGCCAGCGGCACATGCAGATAGCTCGGACACTTGGCTGGTATCCCGCTGACCCAAACGATGCCGGGTGCGCTGCCATCGGCTGGGTTGGGCTGGGCATAAGCTCCCGGCACCTTCGCGGAGATGGCCTCAGGGATGCTTTCAACACCATAGGTGGTGCGTGGAATGCGGCCAAAAAAGGCAGGGATGCACTTGTCGATCCGCTTGCACAGGCGTTCGATATCTGCGCGCAATGCATCCTTCGACGCGGCAACAAACTGGGGGTCTGTGGACAGAAACCTGCGATAGCCGGTCACATCGTTTGCAAAACCTGCCTGAGCAGCCACATCCTCGATTTCAGACTGCAACCGTTCGACCTCTCGCAGGCCCAATGCGTGTATCGCTTCGGGGTCGATATCGATGGTGGTGAAGTGCTGGACGAGCATTCGGTAGAAGTCGCGTCCCTTGGGCCCTTCGGTACAGGCCAGGCCACTGAGCGCACCAGACGCCAGAGGGCCGCGCAAGAATGCGGCATGGGCCTGCAATTCCGGCCGCAACGTGTCGCTAATGAATGCCAGTGCCTGACGCCCGAGCAACTGTCCAGCGTCATCGGCCGCCGCCCACCGCTGGAATGGGCCGTACCACGCAGTGGCTTGGGCGGGCCCCTGCGTCAGGCCCTCGATGTTGGCCACTGCGCTGTCTAGCACGATGCGCGGGTAACGTATGCCCCTTTGATGACCGGCCAGCAGATTGGCTTGAATGTCCCTTATCGCGCCTGGTATGGACTCCAGCCGCGCAAGATAGCGCCGCGCGGTCGCTGCATCGTCGATCGTCGTGGAGTTGGCGAAGAAAACTGTGGTGAAGTCGATGCCGGCAGGAAACAGCGAAGGTCGAAGATGCCCGTCCACATCGTGGTAGCGAC
The DNA here is from genome assembly GCA_903885585.1 of uncultured beta proteobacterium. GTDB lineage: Bacteria > Pseudomonadota > Gammaproteobacteria > Burkholderiales > Burkholderiaceae_C > Rubrivivax. Next base: position 8,845 of record CAISJH010000033.1, on the reverse strand, counting down.
GGATTCCCTGGAGTTCCCTGCGCAGAAGGCGGTAGGTGGCCCGATCCGGGGGGGACAAGTCGTCGCTGCAGATGCCGGCGAGTTCCCGAAGCATGTGGCCAGCCTCGACATAGCGCCGGTCATGGTCGCTCGCAGCTTCGCGGAACAACACGGTGTCGTCCTGGATCTCCCCGGCCAGCGCCGCGGTCAACGGCCATTGATGGCACTCGAACTGCCAGAATCGATTCGCCAAGTCGACCAAGGCGAGATGCTGCTCTTCCATAGACATGTCACTCCCTCGAGTCACCCGACGCTGCGTGAAGTGCTGTGCAGGACACCCCGCACCAGATCGATGACGAACTGCGGCGCCTCGTACGGAAAGTTATGCCCGCAGCCCGTGGGCACCTCTACACGATGCGACTGAGTCGAGGTGGCCAGATAGCGTTCGCGGTTACGGCGGTAGAAGCGATGCATGCGCGTCTGGTCGGCTGCGTCGGACGCCAAGCCCGGCGGCAACGAGGCTGTTTCGGCGTCATCTCCCGGGGCCACCACCCAAAGCGGCAGATCACCCAGGTCGCCGTCGTAGACAACGGTTTGCCAAGCAGAGCGCGCCAACCCCGTCGCAGAGTGCTCACCGTACACCGAGGCCAAAGCGAAATGGGCTCGCGCATTCGCTTCGATGTCGCGCAATATGCGGGCCGCTGGTCCCAGAGCCTCCCGGACCATGCGCTCGAGTTTGGCAACCTCAGGGTTGCCGCGCGCAGCCCGCTCTAGGGGGCTTAGGTAGATTCCGAAAAGGGCCAACAGGCCGGCGAGCAAGGCCCGCCTGTGCATGCGGGCCATACCCATCAATGGCGGCCCGTAGACGATGGCATCCAGTGGCGTGGCGTCGAGCAGTACCACTGCACACACCTGCTCGCGCCGACGGCGTGCCATGTTGGCTGCAAGCAGACCGCCCAAGGAGTGACCCACAAGGATGAAGGGCCCGCTTTCGCCGGCGCTCTCCAGGCAGCGCCAGGCCTCTTCGGCCTCGCAAGCTGTGCTGCGCGGGAATGGACCTGCCTCACTCCAGCCGCTACCAGCCCGGTCAAGCAGGATCGACCGCGTCTCGCCGCGCATCTTCAAGTGCAGGTGGTGCAGAGCAAGGCCGCCAGCGTGGCCGCCGGGAAACCAGACCAAGGTGGGTCCACCGTGCGCCTCCCCTTCGGCCAGCATATGCATCCGCCAGCCTCCCATGTCGACCATTCGCCCAGGTGGAGGGTGTCGTCGGGGCATGCGCACGGTGTTCAGCCAGTGGCGCAATGCGCCCACCCCCAACAACGCGCCTAAAGTCGCCACGCAGGCGGTCAGCGGTTGCCGCCAGGATGGCGGGAAAGCGATTTGCGCGGACAGCCCAATGACCACAAAAGTCGTCGCCATGGCAAGTCCTGCCCATTCACGGCTGAGGTGACGATACAGACGGTCATGCAGGGCAGTCGTCTTCATGTTTGCGGTAAACAACGGTGTATCCGCCGATCAGCCGATCAATGGGTTGGCTGATCGGCAGCTGGCAGCCAGATTGCACTCGCAGCGGCAATACCAAATGCCCCTGCAGCCATCAGCAAGGACAGCTGGTAGTTTCCAGAGCTGTCCCGAAGGAGACCGGAAAGCCAGGGCGACAGGCCCCCACCCAGTGATGCAGCGACCATTTGCGTGGCACTGGCACGCCCGAACAGAGATGGGCCAAAAAATCGCTGCGCAAGGAAAGCGCAAAGGCTGCCGTCGGTGCCTGTGCTCAGACCCAGGACCACCGCTGCGAGGATTGCAATCTCGTAACCGGCTCCGCCATACAGGAGCAGTGCCGCGGTCATGGGTAACAGCATCACAAGGCCTGCCAACCGCCGCGCGGAAGTGCGGTCGATCAGCCAACCTGCAGCCAGATTGCCGATCAGCGCGCCAACGCCCATCAAGCTCAGGGCCATTGCACCTTGTGCTGGCGACGCACCGCGCTCCTGCAGCAGGGCAGCGAGGTGGATGCCGATCGATCCGGCGCCAAACGCGAACGACATGTTCCACAAAGAAAGAACCCACCATGCCCTGCTCCTGGCGAGGGTCGCGAGCCAAGAGGTGTCGCGCGGCTTGACGGGCGACACGCCGACGGTGTCCACGGCCGGCATCGCTGGGCTCCTGCGCTCATCCACGATCCACCAAGCCGCCACGCCGCCACACAACAGGCTCAGGGCGGCCATCACCTGCAGTGCGCCGCGCCAGCCCACCTGCGCGATCACAGCCTGAACCAGCATGGGGTGCACGATGGCACCTGCAGCTGCGCACGCGAACAAGATGCCCAGCGCACGGCCCAATGACCTGTCAAACCAACTCTGAACCACCTTTGACAGTGCAAGCAGGGAGGCGCCCGCACCTGTGATCAACATCGAACCGCAAGTGAGGTAGAAGACCCACACCTCGTCCCCCATCAGGGAAAACGCCAGGAGGTTTGCGGACTGAAGCAAGACGCCCCACAACACCAGCAGGCGCAGACGCACATGGTCGATGACCCATCCCGTCGCTGGCGCGATGATGGGCGACAGCAGCATCAGGATCGTGAAAGAGAACGCAATCTCGGACCGCGTCCAACGCAACTCTTCCTCAAGTGGGCGTATGAACAGCCCGAAGGACGACCCGAACAACGAAGAAATGCTCACGGAAGCGAGCACACAGCAACCGATAAGTACCCACCAGCCAGCGCGGCTATCCTTAGCCGGTGTCTCGGTCAATTGAGTCGCCACCAAGGACGGGCCGGCGGATCGTTGGTGCGGCGCACTGCACATCGGTTGCGCCGTGTGAGGCCAACAGTCATGGGTCAGAAGTCGTAGCGTAGCGAAAGGCTGAGGGTGCGCGGCTTCTGGATGAAGGTTTCAGAATAGACGGCGCCGGGCACGCTGGGGATGTTGCTCAGCACGCCGCGGCCGTCCGCTGCGTTGGCCAAGTTGACCAGCACGGTGTAACGGTCTCGCGACAGACCCAGGCCCATATCGACCGTGTTGTAGCCGCTAGCCTTAGCCACACCGTCGATATTCAGGACCCGGTCGCCGACGTGCGAGTGCGTCACGTAGATCTTGCCAGCTGTTCCCCAGGGGCCGTCGAAGCGTGCATTGGCCTGCACGGAGGTCTGCAGCTTCGGGGTATTTGGAAGGCGCGAGCCCGAGGGTATGAGTCCGGACGGCCCGGTCACGTCCTGGGTTGTTTTAGCGTCGGTGTAGGCGAATGCGGCCTGCATGTCGAAGTTTGAGCTGACCCGGTACTGCAGCGAACCTTCGATACCGACACTTCGGGCCTTGCCCACATTTCCGGTCACCGTTGTCGGCAGCGCGCTGCTCGTATCGAGATAGGAAAACTGCGCCTTGTCCCAATCGAGATAGAACAGGCTCACATCAAGGAAAAGACCCCTAGCCGGCATCATGCGGAAACCGGTCTCGTAGTTCCAGACCGAATCCGAGCTGTAAGGCAAGTTGGTAGGTGGCCCATTGCGGCCGCCGAATCGATAGCCCTTGGCGGCATTGACGTACCAAAGATTGTCGCCAAACCGGTACTTGATAGAGGCCTTCGGGGTGTTGCCACTTTCCGCTGACGCGAGGTCTGGTACCGCGACGCCACCAGATTCGCCGCCAAGACGGCTGCTGGTTCGGTAGAAGCGGCCACCCAGTCCGACACCCCAGCCACCGCCTAGGTCATATTCGCCATCGAAGAAGACTGCACGTTCCTTGGCCGCTTCGTAGCTGGCTTGGTCACTGTCAAGAAAGGGGCCGGGCGTTCCCTCGCCTCGCGCACGCAAGGTGCTGCTCGAATCGACACGCTGCTCAAAGGCTCCGAACAGGTATCTGAGTGCGCCGCCTGGCTTGTTAGCGACCCTGAACTCTTGGGATTGCGCCGAAGCCTGACCAAACTGGGTCGCATAGACACGCGTAAACGGAAAGGGAATCCCGAATGACTTGAACAGCGGCGTGTTGTCCCATGTCTGGTCGCGCGACTTCTTCCACCATCCGGTCATGGACGTCAGGACGTGCTGGCCAAAGTCATAGTTCATCTCAAGATTCGCGTAGTCGAACTTCTGCGTGCGGGGCGATGCCGAGGGTGTGTTGTGCTCCAGCTTGCTGGGGTCAGGGACGATACTGAAGCCGTCGTCTTGTTCCGAGGTCTGGGTCATCACCATCAGTGTGGCGGTGAAGGACTTGACTGGCTGCACCGTGGCGAGAATGCGTCCGCCCCGCTGGCGCGCCTCATTGGCGTCTAGCCTGCCTGTGCCCGGGTTGTCGAGGTAACCGCCGTCCCTGCGGTCGAATGCAACAGCTCGAATGGCGGCAACACCGGCGGACACGGGAACGTTCACCATGCCATACAACGAATAGCCGACACCGCCATGAGCGACTGTGCTGATGCCGCTCTGCAAGCTGGCATCGAACGCCTTCAAGTTAGGCCGCCCCAAGACGTACCGCAATGCACCACCCAGGGACGACGATCCATACAGCGCGCCCTGCGGCCCGCGAAGCACTTCCAGCCGCTCAACATCGAAAAGCTGAATGTCCGGCACCGCCAACTTGCCAATCGGGTCGGTCAAGGGAACATCTTGCAAATAGACACCCGTCGTGCCCTGCAACAGGTTGCCACACACTGAGCAGCCGCCCGTCCCCAGGCCGCGGATGGTGATGTCATTGAATGAAGTTTCGCCTTTGGTCAACTGAACGCCAGGAGTCAACCTGAGGGCGTCTTCCTGACTGGTTGCCCCGCGCTGCTCGAGGTCGCTGCCCTGCAGCACTGACACCGTACCTGCCACTTCACGCTGCTTCTCGGGTCTCTTGTTGGACGTGATGACGATCTTCTGCGTAATGTCTTCCTCGGGTACGGAAGCCGCTGGCTGCTGCGCCACGACGGGAAGAGAAACCAGCATGCCGACTGCGCCAAGCGCGGTCGCCAGACGGGTCAGACGGTACAGAGAGTTTTGCGGCGTCGTCATGGCGGGGCCCCTCAATCGGCGGTTGGTTTGAAGACTCCCTGAAACGATACCCGCGGACAAAGCCGCCGGCGTTTGACCTTGCACCGAAGATTTAGGCGATCGACACGGCCCGTTGCCAGCACGCCTCGCACATGCGGGTCAACCCTAGCGGCGTGCGTCCGCGCCTGACCCACCCTGACCCAGAGGCACATTGAAAGGGGCCCGGTGACGTCGGTACTCGCGCGGCGTCATGCCCACATGGCTGCTGAAGGCGGCGGCAAAACTGCTTTGATGTTCGTAGCCCACCCGCTCGGCCACCTGAGCGACTGTGAGCGTGGCTTGCAGGAGGAGCTGCTGCGCCTCGCGCATGCGGCGCTCCAGGCAATAGTCGGCCATGGTCACGCCGAACGCCTCCTTGAACACCACTTTGAGCTTGTTCTGGTTGGTCCCGATTTCACGTGCCAGCTTGGCAAATAGCGGCGGCTTGCGATATTCACGCTCCAGGCGCTGAACGGCGGTATGGGCCAGCTCTACGTCGCGCAACCGGGCCAACGCAGTGCCTCGCAACTGCGGCGTATGCTGCATCGCATCCAGCGTGTAGGCCACCAGCTCAGCCAGCCGCCCCGCGTACTGCACCACTCGCAACTCGCCTTCCAGGCGGGTGTCGATCGTGTCGGCAAGCAGGACCGCCAAGCGGTGGTCAAGTGGGAAGGAAGCAATGCGCCCAACATCGGCCGAACCGGTCGCCGCATCCCGCACCAAGGGCGGCAAATCAGTCAATTGCAGGCCGTATCTCGCGGGAAACGCCGCGGCGCGGAAGATTGCCACCATGCCCTGCTGCCGAGTGCCGCCCGCGATATCTACAGTCTGTGGCCGTCCGCTGGGCAGGCACACCAACGTCACCTCGGGGCGGTTGAAGACTAAGGGGGCTGAACTGCCCACTCCAAACGACACATCACAGCATAGCGACGCTCGAAGCATGATCAGTGCCTCGTCGGTGTCGTAGCGCCAGCGCATGGCTTGTGGCAGCACGCAATTAATCACCGTCAGCAGCAGGTCATCGCCTAGGCGCACGGTGTCCGAAGTGCCGCTGCCGCCTTCATGGGTGTGAAGCGTGCGTACACCGTGCCGCGCAAATCGCTTGAAACTCTGCTCGCCGCCACCGGTTCGGTATGCTTCCTGATCGAAATCCAGAAGCGACCAGGCATCTTTGGCGGACTTGGCGACACGGCTGAACATGCGGTCGGTGCTCCTAAATATCTGTGGTCGCAGCCTAACCCACTCAGAGCACTACTGGCCTATCGTTCGCATTCCATGGATTCGCCACCATCCCGGCCCCAAATGAACGCAGCGGACCTACTTAACCAAAGCATCGTCTGGGACAACCATGGCTGCATGCCAGTGGGAAGCCCACACGACACCAGCTTCCTTCCACAGCTTCAGCGGTACCGGCAGGCCGGGGTTACGGCAGTGATGCTCAATGTGGGCTTCGGTGATATGGGTGTGGAAGACCACTTACGTACGCTGGCCAGCATGCGGCATTGGCTGAAGATTCGGCCCGATGAGTACATCTGTATCAACTCGGCTGACGACATCGAGCGCGCCCGCACCACGGGCCGCCTGGCGGTGGGGTTCGACATCGAGGGCGCCAACGCCGTGGGGGACCAGCTCAGCCTGATCCAGATGTACTACGACCTGGGCGTGCGCTGGATGCTGATGGCCTACAACAGCTCCAACCGCGTGGGCGGGGGATGCCAGGACGAGGACGGCGGCCTGACGCCCTTCGGCCGCGCCGTCGTGGCCGAGATGGAGCGGGTGGGCATGCAGGTGTGCGTCAGCCACACAGGGCATCGCACGGTGCGTGACATCTTCGACGTGGCGACGCAGCCCGTGATCTTTTCGCACAGCAACTGCGCGGCACTGCATCCGCACCCACGCAACATTTCTGACGACCTGATCCGCGCCTGCGCAGCCACCGGCGGCGTAGTAGGCATCAACGGCGTGGGCATCTTTCTCGGTCACAACGACATCTCCAGCCAGACCTATGCACGCCACGTGGACCACGTGGTGCAGCTGGTAGGGCCGGCCCACGTGTCCATCGCGCTGGACTATGTGTTCGACACCCGCGAGTTGGAGGAACACGTCGAGAAGATGAAGGCCACCTTCCCTCCAGGGCTGGGATACGAGCTGGGGGCCCGCTTCGTGCCGCCCGAGCAACTGGAGGAGATCGTGGCCACGCTGCAGGGCTGGGGCTACTCGGACGCCGATCTCGCGGCGCTGCTGGGCGGCAACCTCTTGCGTCTGGCGCAGCAGGTGTGGAAGGCCCCGACACAGGGCTGAGAGCAGCGCTGCAACCCCCGTGAGTGGCGATGCGGGCTCTGCGGCCGCCACGCTGCAAGCCCTGACGGAACGCTACTGGCAGTTTCTGCGCCACGAGTTCCCGCTGAACGCCCTCACGGCAGGGCAGCCGGCAGACGACCCCACGATGTTTCGCGAAGGCCCCGGGGACTTCGCCCGCCGGGGCGAGGCGGCACGTAGGTTGCACGCGGAACTCGGCGGCATCGAACTGGCAGGCCTGTCGCAGCAGGACCGCATCACCCACCGCCTGTTGGAGCGTGAACTCGCCGACTTGCAGGATTTGCACGCCACCGCATCTCACCTGCGGCCCTGGCTGCTGCCGGCGGGGCCGGAATTCAACACACAGTACTTCGCCAACCTGACGCAACTGGACGACATCGCACAGGCACAGCGCTACCTGGAGCGCCTGGCCACGCTGCCAGCCTACTTCCGCGACGTGCAGGCCTGCCTGGACGAGGGCCTCGCACGCGGCATCCGCGCACCGAAGGTGGTGCTCGCGGCAGCCGCCGCCAACCTGCAGCAGGCCGCGCAAGGGGATGCAGCGCGCACGGCCTGGTGCGCACCCTTCGGGCGCTCGCCGCTGTCCGCACAGGCCCCGATGGTCAACCTCGCCCAGGAAGCCGCGCGCGTGGTGGGTCAGGAGATCCAGCCCACCTTGCAGGCCATGGCCGACCACCTGGAGCATCGCCTGCTACCTACAGCGCGGGACACCGTGTCCTGCACCGACGGGCCGCTGGGGGCCGAGTTCTACGCCTTCTGGGTTCGGCACTTCACCAACCTGCCCCTGGAGCCGGACGCCGTGCACGCGCTCGGGCTCGAGCAGGTGCGCCGGCTGGAGGATGAGATGGCCGAGGTGGCCGCGCGGGCTGGCCATGGCGGCGACCTGGGCGGCTACCGGCGCTTCCTGAGCGATGACCCGGCCTTCCGCGAGACCTCGGCTGCGCGGCTGCGCGAACGCGTGGAGTCCCTGGCCAAGCGCATCGACGGCAAGATTCCGGCGATCCTGGGCCACCTGCCCCGGGCCACCTACGGTGTGCAGTCCATTCCGGCAGCGGCCTCCGAGAAACTGCCCATCGCCTACGCCCAGCCCAACCCGGCCGACGGGTCTGCCGCGGGCACGTTCTGGATCAACGGCCTGCCCGACCGGGTGCCCACCTACGCGCTGGTGAGCGTCACCCTGCACGAGGCCTGGCCGGGCCACCTGATGCACATCGCGTTGATGCAGGAGATGACGGCGCTGCCCATGTTCCGGCGGGCCAACTTCACCAAATACGGCGCCTGCCTGGAGGGGTGGGCGATGTACTGCGAGACGCTGGGTCATGAACTGGGGCTGTACGAGACGCCGCACCAGCATTTCGGCCAGCTGGACATGGAGATGTGGCGCGCCTGCCGCCTGGTGGTGGACACCGGCCTGCACGCTCGCGGCTGGAGCCGGGACCAGGCCGTGCGCTACATGGCCGAGCGGCTGAGCCTGTCGCGCACGGCCATCGAGGCCGAGGTCGACCGCTACATCGCCATGCCCGCCCAGGCACTGGC
>CAISJH010000032.1 GCA_903885585.1 uncultured beta proteobacterium | reverse complement strand
GGCTTGCTCCAGGATGGCTTCCCACGGATGCAGCGCTTCCACGCTGGCACCCGTGGCCTGGACCCCGTGGGCCCGGGCGGCAGCAAGGGCCGCTGCAACGCGTTCGGCGGCCAGGCGCTCCTGGGCGTCGTAGAACTCCTGTGGCGGCACCGGCTGCATCTCCGAGATGGCGCTGTAGGGGAAGGGCTCCTTGACGCTCAGCACATCGAGCTTGGCGCCGATGAGGCCTGCCAGGCGAGCAGCCGCCTCCACGGCGCGGGTGGAAATCTCCGAACCGTCGGTCGGGACGAGAATCTGCTGGTACATCGTCGCTCTCCTGTTCACCCAGAGGAGATTGGGTGCCATTCGCCAGTGTGCAGAACGGACATGCATCCGCCTTGACGGCCCTCAAGGTTGTGTGTGTCCGCCCTGCTAGCAGGTCTTGGCGTCGGCTGGCGTGTTCGGCCTGTAGCCTTGCCGCCCGGGTGTCCGGCGTCAGGTGTCGCTGGGGCTGCTGGCAGCGGGCGACCTGGCCCGCAGGCGCGTGGCCGTGATGCCCGCAGCCACGATCAGCGCCATGCCCACGAGGGCGGAGCCGTGCAGTGGGTCGTTGAGAAACGACACCCCCAGCATCACGGAGAAGGCGATGCCCAGGTACTGCAGCGACGCATTGACCAACGGGTGTCCGATGGACCACGCCCTGGTCATCAGCAGTTGTGCCGTCGTGGCCAGCACGCCCACCGCCACGATCAAGCCCACGCCCGTCCAGGTGTGGGGCGCGGGCCCGCCTTGCAGGATCACCAGGGCCGTGCCCAGCACGATGCCGCCCACGGAGAAATAGAAGACGATGCGGTCTTCAGGCTCACCAGCCCGCCCCAGGGCGGCCACGTGCATGTAGGCCAGTGCTGCGGCCAGACCCGACAGCAGGCCCGCCAGACCAAACCACACCTGGTGCTCATTGATGGTGGGCCGCAGCACCAGCGCCACGCCGGCAAACCCAGCCACCACCGTCAGTACCAGAGGGCCGCTGGCCGCAGCGCTGCCCTCCTTGGGGAACAGCAGTCCGGCACCCACGACGAACACGGCCAGCCAGACCGAGGACATCGAGTTGAGCGTCATGGCGGTGCCCAGCGGCAACCCCGTGAGCGAATAGAACCACAGGCCCAGGCCGCACACCCCCAGCACGGCGCGCCAGAAGTGCATCATCGGGACGCGCGTTTTCAATGTCCCTCCTCGGCGCCACACCAGGCAGGTCACGATCAGCGCGCCGATCAGAGAGCGGTAGAGCACCAGGTCTGGGGCAGGGTAGTGCGCCGCGGCGAGCTTGACGCACAAGCCCATCAGCGCAAACAAGGCCGAGGCGGCCACCATCAGGGCCGTGGCCGCCACCCCCGGCTTGGCTGCAGGTGGCAAGGGCTGCGCCTGGGCGGAAGCGCCGGGTGCGGCCACCCCTTCGGCCCCTTCCACGCCCTCCGGCGGCTTCAGCGCAAGGCTCCGTGGGGCGGGCCAAGGGCCTGCATCATCCGACCGAACTCTCCATCACCCGGTGGTACCACTCGTGGAAGTGTTGCATCCCGTCTTCCATGGGGCTCTGATACGGCCCGGCTTCGTCGTCCCCGCGCATCATCAGGGCCCTGCGTCCAGCGTCCATGCGTTCGGCGATCTCGTCGTCTTCCACCATGGTCTCCTGGTAAGCAGCCTGCTGGGCCTGCACAAACTCAGGCTCGAAGGCGGCCACCTCCTCCGGGTAGAAAAACTCCACCAGGTTCAGCGTCTTTTGAGGCCCCTGGGGGTGCAGGGACGACACCACCAGCACCTGCGGGTACCACTCGACCATGACCGTGGGGTACAGCGTGAGCCAGATGGCGCCCTGGGCCGGCGACTGCCCTTCATGCCGGTCGAGGACGGCACGGTGCCAGGGGCGGTAGGTCTCGGAGCCGGGTCTCGCCAGCGCGTGGTGGATGCCCACGGTCTGCACGGAATGCTGCAGCCCGAACTCCCACTTCAGGTCGCCACAGTTGACGAAGCCGGACAACCCCGGGTGGAACGGGGCTACGTGGTAGTCCTCCAGGTAGACCTCGATGAAGGTCTTCCAGTTGTAGTTGCACTCGTGCACCTGCGACGAGTGGAACACGTAGCCGTCGAAGGACAGCTCCCGCGCCACACCCAGGCCCGCGAGGTCCTGTGCCACATTCCGGCTGCTGGGGCCGCGCTCGAACAGCAGCCCGTTCCAGGACTGCAACGGGTAGTTGCGCAGGTTCAGGCACGGGTCTTCCGTAAAGTGAGGAGCCCCTACCAGCTCGCCCTGCAAGCCGTAGGTCCACCGGTGCAGCGGGCAGACGATGTGACTGCCCGTCTTGCCGCGCCCGGTGAGCATGACGGCCTGACGGTGACGGCAGACGTTGGACAGCACTTCAACGCCTTGCGACGAGCGCACGAGCGCCCGCCCGTTGCCTTCGTGGCTGAGCGACTGGAAGTCTCCGACCTCGGGCACGCTGAGTTCGTGACCGAGGTACCTGGGGTGCGACTGGAAGATGAGTGATTGTTCCGCTCGGAACAGACCCTCGTCGAAGTAGCTGGAAACCGGTAATTGCGAGCGACTACGCTCAAGAGCTCGGAGACTGACGCTCAGGTCGGACATGATCCAACGGATCTCCATGGTCAGGATGTCAAACCCCCACCCGGAGGCCCCGCGGGTGAGTTGCTTGCCGTGGTTTGCGTACGGACGCCACCCCAGGCAAAGCGGGCCCGGATTCTACCCACGGGGGACTCGGCCGCGCCCTTTGGGGGGCTCTAGAATCCCCTTCACCTCGGAACCCCTCCCATGGCCAGAGCCCACGTCCGCCCCGAAACCAACCCATCCGACGCACCGCCAGTTGCCCCCAGCTATGAAGCTGCAGTGGGCGAGCTTGAACAGCTGGTCGCCTCGATGGAAGGGGGGCAGATGCCCCTGGACCGCTTGCTCGAGGGCTACAAACGTGGCGCTGAACTGCTGTCGTTCTGTCGCACCCGCTTGAAGCTTGTGGAAGACCAGGTGCAGATCCTGGAGGACGGCACTCTCAAGCCGTTGGGGAGGGATTGAGCATGTACGCAGCCCTTTGCAAGCGCTTGGCGGGCAGCCTGACACAAGGGGGTGCCAGGTGAGCCCGCTGCGCTTCGAGGACTGGACGCGTGAGTGTCTGGCCCAGGTGGAAACGGCTTTGGAAGCCTGGGTGCCGGCCGAGGCGCCAGGCGGCCTGGGCGAGGCCATGCGCTACGGCGTGCTGGACGGCGGTAAGCGCCTGCGGCCGCTGTTGGTGCTGGCCGCCGCACAGGCGGCACAGGGACCCACGCAGGCCGCAATGCGCGCGGCGGTGGCGGTGGAGTTGATTCACGCCTACTCCCTGGTCCACGACGATATGCCCTGCATGGACAACGACGTGCTTCGCCGGGGCAAACCCACGGTGCATGTGAAGTTCGGGCAGGCGCAGGCCATGTTGGCTGGAGACGCCATGCAGGCCTTGGCCTTCGAGGTGCTGACCCCCGATGAAGGCGTGGAGCCCGCCATGCAGGCGCGTCTGTGCCGCTTGCTGGCGCGTGCTGCGGGTCATGCCGGCATGGCGGGCGGGCAGGCCATCGACCTGGCCAGCGTGGGCAAGCCGTTGGCCGAGGACGTTCTTCGCGACATGCACCGCCGCAAGACGGGGGCCTTGTTGCAGGCCAGCGTGCAGATGGGGGCGGCCTGTGGCACTGTGGACCAGCGAGCCTGGCAGGCCCTGGCCGAGTTTGGTGCCACCATCGGCCTCGCCTTCCAGGTGGTGGACGACATCCTGGACGTGACCCAGGCCTCCGACGTGCTGGGCAAGACGGCTGGCAAAGACCAGGAACAGAACAAGCCCACCTATGTGCAGCTGATGGGACTGGAGCCCGCCCGGCAGTACGCACGCCAACTGCGCGTCCAAGCCCATGAAGCCCTCGAGGCCTCGGGCTTGACCGATACCGCGGCTTTGTCCATGCTAGCTGACAAGGTAATTGACCGCCAGAATTGACACTGCGCATCCTGGCGGCTCCGCCGGGCGCTCCCTGTCCGCAGACACCAAGCCTTCCAGATGACCTCAGCACTGCTTCCCACTCTCGACAGTCCCGCGGATCTGCGGCGTCTGGCGCGCTCTCAACTGCGTCAGGTGGCTGACGAAGTCCGGCAGAAGGTGGTCGACACCGTCAGCCAGACCGGGGGGCACTTTGGCAGCAACCTCGGCAGCGTGGAGCTGACCGTGGCGCTGCACTACGTCTTCAACACCCCGTACGACCGGCTGGTGTGGGACGTGGGCCACCAGACCTACCCGCACAAGATCCTCACCGGCCGGCGGGATCGCATGCACACGCTGCGGCAACTTGGCGGCGTCAGCGGCTTCCCGCGCCGTGAGGAGAGCGAGTACGACACCTTCGGTGTGGGTCACAGTTCCACGTCCATCTCCGCGGCCCTGGGCATGGCGCGCGGCGCGCAACTCAAGGGTGAGAACCGTCGCGCCGTGGCCATCATTGGCGACGGCGCCATGACCGCGGGCATGGCCTTTGAGGCCATGAACAACGCAGGCGATCCTCACGCCGGGGCGCTGCCCGACATGCTGGTGGTGCTCAACGACAACGACATGTCCATCAGCCCGCCCGTGGGCGCGCTCAACAAGTACCTCGCCCGTCTGATGAGCGGCAAGTTCTACGCCGCCGCCCGCGAGGGCGCCAAGAGCGTGCTGCGCGGCGCACCGCCGCTGTTCGAGCTGGCGCGTCGCTTCGAGGAGCATGCCAAGGGCATGGTGGTGCCGGGTACCATTTTCGAGGAGTTCGGCTTCAACTACGTGGGCCCCATCGACGGCCACGACCTGGAAGCGCTGGTGCCCACGCTGGAAAACCTGCGCGACAAGAAGGGGCCGCAGTTCCTGCACGTGGTCACGAAGAAGGGCTATGGCTACCAGCCGGCCGAGGCCGACCCGGTGAAGTACCACGCTGCCTCGGGCAAGTTCAACCCGGCTGAAGGCTTTCCCAAGAGTGCGCCCGGCAAGCTGACCTTCACGCAGGTTTTCGGCCAGTGGCTGTGCGACATGGCCGAAGCCGACGAACGTCTGGTCGCGGTCACGCCGGCCATGCGCGAGGGCTCCGGCATGGTGGAGTTCCACAAGCGCTTCCCGAAGCGTTACCACGACGTGGGCATTGCCGAGCAGCATGCGGTCACCTTTGCGGCCGGCCTGGCTTGCGAGGGCCTGAAGCCGGTGGTGGCCATCTACTCCACGTTCCTGCAGCGCGGCTACGACCAGCTTATCCATGACGTTGCGATCCAGAACCTGCCGGTGATGTTTGCGCTGGACCGCGCCGGCTTGGTGGGAGCGGACGGCGCCACGCATGCCGGTGCCTATGACATCGCCTACATCCGCTGTGTGCCCAACCTGAGCTTGATCGCGCCGTCGGATGAAGACCAGTGCCGCAAGGCGCTGACCACGGCCTTCCGCCAGGGCCACGCCGTGGCCGTGCGCTACCCGCGCGGTTCGGGCGTGGGTGCGCCTATCGACCCTGCGCTGACCGAGCTGCCGTGGGGCAGGGGCGAGGTGCGGCGGCAGGGGCAACGTATTGCCATCCTGGCCTTCGGCACCTTGCTGCACCCGTGTCTGGCGGTGGCCGAGCGCCTGGGCCTGACTGTGGCCGACATGAAGTTCATCAAGCCGCTGGACGCCGCCCTGGCCTGCGAGTTGGCGCGCAGCCACGATGCCATCGTGACCGTGGAGGAAGGCTCGCTGATGGGCGGTGCGGGCAGCGCCGTGGCCGAGGCACTGGCCGCCGCGGGCGTGACCGTGCCCCTCCTGCACCTGGGCCTGCCTGACGAATTCATCGAGCACGGAGACCCCGGCAAGCTGCTGGCGATGTGCGGCTTGGACGCTGCGGGTATTGAGGCCTCCATCGTCCGACGCTTCGGTCCGCTGCCCGCCTTGGCGGCCGCGGCGGCCTGAGAGGCGCCCGCAGATTCACCCCGGCTGAACGCCGCCTTTCACCCGAGTGACGCCGTCGACTGCGGTTTGGTGTCATGCTCCTGCCTTCATGACGAATCTCACTGACGCCCTCCACATCCCCGATACGCAGAGTTCCCGCGATGAGCGTCGCCTCGCCATCCAGCGCGTGGGGGTCAAGGACGTCCGTTACCCGATGCAGGTGATGGTGGCCGGCGTGGCACAGTCCACCGCTGCCACCTGGAGCCTGGATGTGGCCTTGCCCGCCGACCGCAAGGGCACCCACATGTCGCGCTTTGTGGCCTGGCTGGACGCGCTGGACCGGCCCCTGGACTTGGCCACGCTGCGAGAGAAGCACGCCGCCATGCTGCAGTTGCTGGACGCCGTCGAGGGTCGTATCGAGGCCAGCTTCAGCTTCTTCCTGCGCAAGCGGGCGCCGGTCTCGGGGCTGTCCAGCCTGCTGGATTACCAGGGCCGTTGGGTGTCTCAGACTCTGAACGGCGTCACCAGTGTCTGGATGCAAGTGGCCGTGCCGGTCAAGAGCCTGTGCCCCTGCTCCAAGGAGATCTCTGACTACGGTGCGCACAACCAGCGCTCCATCGTGACGGTGAAGGTAGAGCCGCTGCGGTCCATCGAGTGGCATGAGCTGGTGAGGTTTGCCGAAGACGCCGCCTCCAGCGAGATCTGGCCCATGCTCAAGCGCGCCGACGAGAAGTGGATCACCGAGCGGGCCTACGAGAACCCCAAGTTCGTGGAAGACCTGGTGCGCGATGTGGCACTGGGCCTCGACGCTGATGACCGTGTGGGCCGCTACGCCGTGGACGTGGAGAACTTCGAGTCCATCCACAACCACAGCGCGTACGCACGCATTGAGCGGGGCTGAGAGCTTCACAAGCTCTGAGACAGCCGGGCAGACTTGAGGAGCTGACCGTGCGCACCTCGCCTGCTGATCATCTGGTGCGTGCTGTTTCGCTGCACGATCCGCAAGCTGCGCGGCAGGCAGGGCGTGACGACCTCTCTCTGATGTTGATGGACGCCCGCAACCGCACCCTGCGCTGGCTGGCGGCCTTCGAGTCCTCCGGCCGCTTGCTGGGGGGTGATGGCCATGCCGTGGTGCCGCTGCGCTGGATCGGCCATGCGGCCTGGTTCCAGGAGTATTGGACTGCGCGCAACGTGCAGCGCTTGCGCGGCGAGACGGCCGACGAGGCGACGCCTCGCCTGCCCTCGGTGGAGGCCCGAGCGGATGGCTGGTTCTCGCCCGAGCGGCTGCCTGACTGGCGCGACGGCCATGGCCCCACCGCGCAGGAGGTCCGCGACTACATGACGCGCACCCTGGACATCTGCCTGGACCTTCTGGCCGGCGCGCCGCCCACCCCCGAGGGGCTGCATGCGTTCCGGCTCGTGCTGCTTCATGAGGACCGCCTGGCCGAGCGTCTTGCCGTGGCCGCGCAGTGGTTGGGGTTCCGCCCAGATGACCCGATGCTGGACCTGCCCTTTTCGCCCCCTCTCAGGCCGCAGCGACCGCCTGTATGGATGCCTGCCAGTTCGGTAGAGCTGGGCTCGCGCCCGCAGGGACTGGTGCCGCCCAACGAGCGTTGGGCCCATGTGGTGCAGGTTCCCGATGCCGAGATCGACGCTCAGGTGGTGTCTTGGGCACGCTATGCCGAGTTCGTCCAGGATGGTGGCTACGACGAGCCCACCTGGTGGACCCCCGAAGGCTGGAAGTGGCTGGCCGAGGTGGGCCGGCGCTCTCCTCGTGGGGTCGAGCAATTGCGCTCGGGGGTGGTGCTGGAGCGCTGGGGCCAGTTGGGCCGGGCCGCTCCGGGTCTGCCGGCGGTTCACGTCAACTGGCACGAAGCCCACGCCTGGTGCGCATGGGCAGGGCGGCGCTTGCCCACCGAGGCCGAGTGGGAGCTGGCCGCCTCCACCGCAGCGTCCCGGGGCTTCGTCTGGGGGGATGTGCATGAGTGGATGCTGGGAGGCGCGCGCCCCTACCCCGGCAGTGAGGGTCAGGCTGTGGCAGGGTTCGGTGCCCTGAACCTCGAGGCGGGGCTCCGTGTGTTGCGTGGCGCTTCCGTCTGGACGGTGCCCCGTGCTGCCCATGTCAAGGCGCGACGCTTTGTCTCGGTGTTCCGCGATGATCTGTTCTGCGGTTTCCGCTCCTGTGCTTGTTGATGATGTTTCACGACTGAAACGGTGACTTCCCATGTACGCATTTGACTATCGACGCCCCTCCCAACTCGACGAGGCCGTGCAGGCTTGCCAAGGCGACAGCCGCTATCTGGCCGGTGGTCAAAGTCTGGTCCAGGCCATGAAGCTCAGGTTATCAGCCTCGGAGGTCCTTGTGGACTTGGGTGCGCTGCCCGGGCTGGCTGATATCACCTTGGCGGAGGAGAGCATCCGCGTGGGCGCCATGGCGCGCCATGCCGAGGTGGCCCGTTCGGCACTGGTGCGCGAGCGCCTGCCGGCGCTGGCTGACCTTGCTGAGGGCATCGGCGACCCCATGGTGCGCTCCATGGGCACGCTGGGCGGCTCCCTGGCCAATGCGGACCCGGCAGCCTGCTATCCGGCTGCCGTGCTGGCCCTGGGCGCCACGGTGCACACCACATCCCGGTCGATTGCCGCGGATGATTTCTTCACCGGCTTGTACGGCACGGCGCTGGAGCCGGGTGAACTCATCACGAGCGTGAGCTTCCCCGTGGCGCAGCGCGCGGCGTATGTCAAGTTCAAGCAGCCGGCGTCCCGTTTTGCCCTGGTCGGGGTGATGGTGGCCCAGGGGCCTTCAGGGGTCCGGGTGGCGGTGACGGGAGCGAAGGATTGCGTGTTTCGCGAGCCGGCCCTGGAGGCTGCGCTGACTCGGGAGTTCAGTGCCCAGGCGGCCAAAGCCTGCCGTGTGGCTGAGGCCGAGCTGCTGAGCGATCTGCACGCTTCGGCGGCCTACCGTGCGGCGATGATCCCGGTCATGGCGGCTCGTGCAGTGGAGCGCGCACTGTCGCGCTGAGGCGCCCGCCGCTTCGATGTCGTGTCGCCGCCCGCCCGATTCCCGCTCGATTCCCGCTAGCGCTGGCCGCCAAGGCCAGCTCTTTGTCACCCGTCCGTGGCCCGCTTGTGAGCCGTCGCTTGACGCGGCTTCAGGCGTTGGTGGTGGACCGCACCTCGTGGATGGTGGTGATGCCGGACATCACCTTCTCGATCCCATCCTGGCGCAGAGTGCGCATGCTGGCCTCCAGGGCCGCGCGCTGGATGTCGTCTACCCGAGCGCCGGTCTGGATCAGGTGGCGCAGTTCCCGCGTGACCATCAGCAGCTCATGAATGCCGGCGCGGCCTCGGTAGCCCGTGCCGCCGCATTTCTCGCAACCGGGGCTGTCGTAGTGCAGCAGCCACCCACGGCCGGAGCGGTCGGGCGTGTTGAAGTCGTGGAGGTCCACGCCGAATCGCTCTAGCCAATGCGCTACCAGTGCATCAGCACTTGGCCGGTTGCGCGCTTCGGCAAAGGAGTTCAGGTAGTCGCCCGCCAACTCCTCGATCTCGGCCTCGGTGGCCAGCCGGCTGGTCCGGCAATGCGGGCACATCCTGCGCACGAGGCGCTGGGCCAGCACGCCGAGCAGGG
>CAISJH010000031.1 GCA_903885585.1 uncultured beta proteobacterium | reverse complement strand
CCCCGATGGCCACTTCAAATTCCTCCACCCGTGGCCGGGTCAAATTCCCCCAGGCCAGGACATTGGGGAGTGTCTCTCAGTCGGCTGAGTCCTTGATGGCCAGACGCTGGGCGGCTTCCTTGAGTCGGTAGCTTTTGCCTGCGAACTGCAGCAGGCGGCAGCGATGCATGAGCCGGTCCAGGATCGTGGAGGCCATCGTGGCGTCGCCCAGGTACGCGCCCCAGTCCTCGATGACGCGGTTGGAGGTCACCAGCAGGCTGCCGCGCTTGCGGTAGCGCTGGTGGACCAGCGCCTGCAGGAACTCTGCGGCGGCCTCGGCAATCCGCCGCGCCAGGAACAGATCGTCCAGCACCACGAGGTCGGCGGCCAGCAGCCGCTGCAGTTGCAGCTCACGGCTGCGCCCATCAGCCAGCGCGTAGCGCGCGAAGTCGGCATCGGCCTCCACGTACGCCACCTTCAGCCCCTGCTGGACAGCCTGGTAGGCCACCGCCTTGGCCACATGGCTCTTGCCCGTTCCCGGCTTGCCGATCAGCAGCGCATTGGCCCCCTCGGCCACGAACTTCAGCGTGTGCAGCTCGAAGCACGCCGCGCGCGGCACCTTCGGGTTGAACGACCAGTCCATGTCCGCCAGGGCCGTCTTCTCGTCTAGCCGGGAGGCCTTGTAGCGCTTGTCGATCTGGCGGCTGTGGCGGTGATCCAGCTCGTCTTGCAGCAACACGGCCAGCATCTCGGCCGGCGGCATCTGCGAGACCAGCGCCTGCTGCAGCCGCGTCTGCAGGGTGTCCCGGGCGCCGGACAGGCGCAGCTGGCCCAGCGTACGCTCGATCTCGGGGATGGACATCGTCATTGCAGCACCTCATGCTCGGCGCGCGTGGCCTGCGCGAAGAACTCCGCGTAGTCCTCGGCCCCCCGGATCAACGCGTGCTGCTGCGTCAGGGCAGGCCCCGCAGGCCCACCGTGCGGCCCCTCCAGCGCGGCCTCCTCGGCCAGTGCCCTGACTGCCAAGCCCAGGGTCTTGAGCGTACACAGGCCCTGATCGCAGCCGTCCTTGCAGGCGCGCTCCACCAGGACGGATGGGTACTTCTCGGCCAGGCCCACCAGGCCCCACATCCGCCGCTGGCCCACCCGCCCCTCACGGGCGAACCAGTCGCGGCACACCTGCAGGCAGCTCGGCCCAACGCGCGCGGCTCGGGCGAACAATTGCGCGGTCTGGCGGCTGGGGTTGAAGGGCCGCTCCTCGTCGGGCAGGATCACCGAGCCGGGCCGGTTACTGCGCGCGTGCGTGCGCAGTAATGCCTGGGTGCTGCGATCACGGATCTCCACCAGGTGTTCGTACAGCCGCACCAGCACCTTCTGGCCGATGGCCGCCGGGCGCGCGGCGTAGTTGCTGTTGTCCACCCGCACGGTGGTGTCGTCGCACACGGTGCGCACCAGATCGCGGAAGGACGAGAAGCGCAGCGCCGGCAGCGTCGTCAGCGCTGCGCGCTCCTCCTCGAACATGGCCTGCACCTGGCGCTTCTCCCGGCCGTGGATGCGCGGGGCGGCCCAGCGCAGCTCCCAGT
>CAISJH010000030.1 GCA_903885585.1 uncultured beta proteobacterium | reverse complement strand
GGACGAGGCCATCCTGCTGGCCGACCGTATCCTGCTGATGAGCAACGGCCCGCGCGCCCGGGTGGCCGAGATCGTGCGCAACACCATGCCGCGCGACCGCCAGCGCTCCACCCTCCACCACGACCCGCAGTACTACCGGCTGCGCAACCACCTGGTGGACTTTCTGGTCAGCCGCTCGAAGGACCTGTCCCACGGCCGGGCACCGACGCGCCCGCCCGAGGTCAGCCCGGGCCTGGACGCGGGGGTCGACCCCCTTGAGTCCCAGGCCAACCCCAATGTGGTGCCGCTGCACCGCGCTGCCTGAACCCCGAGCAGATCACCTCACTTTCAACCTCAACCTCTCTCAGGAGATCCGTTCACATGAGCCGTCTCGAAGTCACCGAAAAGATCATCGCCACCAAGGTCGCCAAGGGCCTCAAATGGGCCGACGTGGCCGCCAAGGTGGGCCTGAGCAAGGAGTGGGTCACGGCCGCGTGCCTGGGCCAGATGACGCTGGACAAGAAGCAGGCTGACACCCTGGGCAAGATCTTCGGCCTGACTGCCGAAGAGAAGAAATGGCTCATGGTGGTGCCCTACAAGGGCAGCCTACCCACCAGCGTGCCCACCGACCCGCTGATCTACCGTTTCTACGAGCTGATCAGCGTCTACGGCACCACGTTCAAGGAGCTCATCCACGAAGAGTTTGGCGACGGCATCATGAGCGCCATCGACTTCAAGATGGACCTGCAGCGCGAACCCGACCCCAAGGGGGATCGCGTCAGCATCCAGATGAGCGGCAAGTTCCTGCCGTACAAGACCTACTGAGGCGACTTCGTCTGCTCGCACGAAGACCGCGAACCACCTCGCGGCCTCGAGGCTGGGCTGAGAGATTCTTCGTTTGCCCCGTGGGGCGGCGCTGAAGCGCGCCCACTACCTTCTCAGACGCTGCGTGTTCGCAAGCCTCTCAGGGCGGCGCAGGGGATGCTGTGGCTGAGCGGTCGAGAGACCGCACACCGCACTCCTCTCACCCAACCCTTGCAAGGATTTTCCCATGGAAGCGAACACACGCACCCTGCCCACTGACGGCAGCCACACCAGCAGCCACCAGTTGCGCCACATGGTCGATGAGATCGACAGCTACCTGCGCTCAGCCGCTGACAGCGGTGACCAGAAATTCAACGCCGTGCGCGATCGTTTATCGGTGCAGGTGAGCGAGATGCGCGCCCAACTCGACGAGTTGAACCAGGCCACGCTGGAGCGGGTCAAGCGCGCCGCCCAGCAGGCCGACCAGACGGTGCACTCCCACCCGTACAGCGCCATGGGTGTGGCCGCCGCAACCGGCCTGCTGATCGGCTTCCTCGCCTCGCGCCGTTGACGTTGGGCGGTTCCGGACGGCGCGGCGTGTTTTCCCTCGTCCGACAGCTGCTGGGCAGTGCCGCAGGGATCGCGGCCACACGCCTGGAGCTGTGGGCGCTGGAACTGGAGCAGGAGCTGACCAGCCTGGCGCGGCTATGGATTCACGCCACGGTCACGCTGTTCTTGCTCTTCACCGGCACGCTGCTCGCCGTAGGCTGGTTGCTGATGTGGGCCGATCCCGCGCACCGCTTGACGATCATCGGCGCTCTCGCGCTGGGATTTCTGGGTGCTGCTGCGGTTGCAGCCTGGAGGTGGCGCATCCTCGTCCGGATGCAGCGACCGTTGATGGCGGCTGCGGTGGCCGACCTGCGCCGCGCCGGGCGCGGCCTGGGGGGCCCGGGCGCGACCGCACCCGTCAGACCGACACCACCAGGGCCGTGCTCTCCTTGACTTCCTCCATCACCACATAGCTGTGCGACTGACAAGGCACGGGGATGCGTTTGAGGATGTCACCCAGCAGATTGCGGTACTCCGCCATCTCAGACAGACGGGCCTTGACCAGGTAGTCAAAGCTGCCTGAAACGAGGTGGCACTCCATCACCTCGGGCATGTGCAGCAGCGCCTTGCGGACCTCGTCGAACACATCGGCTGACTTCGCCGAGAGCGTGATTTCCACAAACACCAGCAGGTTGCGCCCCAGGGCCTTGGGGTCGACGCGGGCGTGATAGCCCGTGATGACGCCGTTGCGCTCCATACGGCGCACCCGCTCGGCGCAGGGCGAGGTGGACAGGCCGATGCGCTCGCCCAACTCGGTCATGGAGATGCGGCCCTCGCGCTGCAGGATGTCCAGGATGCGGCGGTCGATGCGGTCAAGTTCAGGCATGGCGTGATGAACAGCCCAGGCTTCAGTCGACGATGCCGCGCTCGCGCAGCGCGGTGATCTGCGCCTCGGTGAGGCCAATCTCCCGCAGGACCGCAGTGGAGTCCTGCCCCAGGGTGGGCGCGTTGCGGTGATGGCAGCCGGGGGTGGCCGACAGCTTGGGCACGATGCCGGGTACGGTCAGGCTGCTGCCGTCGTCCAGGTGCACCTCCTGCAGCATGCCGCGTGCCTGGTAATGCGGATCCGCGGCGATGTCGGCCACGGTGTAGATCCGGCCGGCCGGGACCGAAGCACCCTCCAGGGCCGCCAGCACGTCGTCCACGCTGCGCTGCGCCGTCCAGGCTCCGATCACGGCGTCCAGTTCGTCCACGCGCGCCACGCGCCCGGCGTTGTCGGCGAGCGTGGGGTCCACCGCCAGGTCCTCACGGCCGATCAGCGTCATCAGCCGTCGGAAGATGCTGTCGCCATTGCCCGCGATGAGGGCGTAGCCGCCATCGGCGCAGCGGTAGGCATTGGTGGGCGCGATGCCCGGCATGGCACTGCCAGCCGGCCCCCGCACGGCCCCGAAGGCGCTGTACTCGGGCAGCAGGCTCTCCATGCAGTTGAAGACCGCCTCGTACAAGGCCACGTCGATCACCTGACCACAGCCGCTGGTGTGCCGGTGCTGCAGCGCGAGCAGGATACCGATCACGCCGTGCAAGGCGGCGAGCGTGTCGCCAATGCTCACGCCCACACGCACCGGCACGCGGCCCGGCTCGGCCGTGAGGTGGCGCAAACCGCCCATGGCCTCGGCCACGACGCCAAACCCCGGCCGGGTGCAGTAAGGCCCCGTCTGACCGTAGCCGCTGATGCGCAGCACGATCAACCTGGGGTTGGCGGCCAGCAAGGCCTCAGGCGCCAGGTTCCAGCCCTCCAGC
>CAISJH010000029.1 GCA_903885585.1 uncultured beta proteobacterium | reverse complement strand
CCCCTGCAGAAAGTCAAAACCCGGGACCATCTTGGAGAAGTCATGCGCCACGGTCATAGGAGGGCTCCTGCTTGAACGGGATGGCAGGATTGTGCGGCGATGAAAGCCGGCCGTACAGACGATCGGCAGGGTTGTGGTGTCTGCCCGCGCTCAGACCGACGCTGTCGGCAAGGGCATGGCCACCCGCACCTCGGTGCCTGCACCGGGACGGCTGTTCAGCTCCAGGCGGGCACCCACCCGCAGGGCGCGCTCGCGCATGCCCAGATGTCCGTAATGGCCGGCGTGGTCCGCCGCGGGGTCGAAACCGCAGCCGTTGTCGGCCACGCGCAAGTCGAGCTGGCCCTGCCTCACACCCAGGCGGATGTAGACCCAGGTGGCGCGGGCATGGCGGGCGGCGTTCGTCAGCGACTCCTGCACCACGCGAAACAGCGTTGTGGCCTGCTCATCGGGCAGGGCCAAGTCGTCCAGCGCACAAGAGAACTCGCAGGCCAGGCCGGTCTGGCGCGTCCACTGCCCGGCCAGCCACTCCAGCGCGGGCACCAGCCCCAGGTCCAGCGCGGGCGGGCGCAAGCGGGCGATGAGGTCGCGGCTCATGCCCACCAGATCGTCCACACTGGCGTCCAGCCGCCGCACGCAGGCGGCCTGCGGGGAGCCGGCACCCAAGGCACCGCGCAGGGCCGCCAACTCGAGCTTGAGCACGGTGAGCAACTGGCCGCACTGGTCGTGCACCTCGGAGGCGATGAGCTTGCGCTCGGCCTCCAGGTGGGCCTCCACATGGGCCGACAGGGCCTGGATCTGCTGCTGGGCCGCGCGCAGGTCACTCTCTGTCCGGTGGCGCGCGTCCACGTCTTCGAGCGTGGCCACCAGGCGCGTGGGAATGCCCTCTGCATCGCGCTCCACCACCTCGCCCACCATCCGCACCCAGCCATAGTGGCCGTTGTTGCGCATCCGGCGCACCTCTTCCTCGAAGTGGTTGGTTTCCCCGCTGTAGGTACGCTGGCGGTTGTGCAGAAACGTCGGCACATCTTCGGGGTGCAACATCGGCACCCAGCCGCTGCGAAAGGCCTCCCAGTCCTCCAGGCCGTAGCCCAGCACGTCCAGGCACTCCTGGGAGATGTAACCCCGGCCGTCCGGCAGGTGGATGTCCAAGATGCCGATGCGAGAAGCGCGTAACGCGACATGTATCGCCGGGGTGCGTTCCAACTCCGCGGGGGCCAACGCTGTGGCTGACGAAGGCGCATCGGATGAACCGAGCACCGTGGCCTGGGCAAAGTGGGTCGATGAAGGCGTTGGCATCGTCAGCACACCACCCTGAATGTCTCGTTGTTGTGCCTGCATGATCTGCCTAAGGACAATGCTGCGCAAGAGTCCCTCAAGGCTCACGAACGGCGGCGGGGCAGGCAACCTGTGAAGTAGTTCGCACATCCGCGGGAGCGCTCCAAAGGGTGCCACCCGGCGTTATAGAGCGCGCGACCCTAGGTGCGCCGCAGTTTTTCCAGGCACCGGGCCGCGGGAGCACAGGGAGGAAGCTGTGGGGCGTGGCAGGCGCCCATCCAATGGCACCATCGCCCCATGCGACAGCACCCACTTGAGGCCACCACCGTCCCGCCAGGCGGGCAGCGCTGCGCCCGCCAGGTGCGGGCCGCCCGTTGGCGGCAAGGCGCCTGGGCCCTGGGCTCTTCGGTGCTGGTGCATGCGCTGGCGCTCGAGGCGCTGACCGCGGTGCCCCAGGAGGGCCCTCCGCGTGCCCTTGCAAGGCCTGAGCGCACCGACGCTGGCCCCTCGTCGCCCAGCGCCAAGGTGGCCGTCCTGACGCCTGCTCGCCAGCCCGTGGAACCGCAGGACGTCAGGCCCACCGGCACGGCGTCCCCGGCAGATGCCGTGGGGAAGGCGGAATCCACCGCGCGCGGCCTGGCCACCAGCACTGCGGCAGCGCCGCCCAAGGCGGCGGCCGTGACCACACCTCGGCCCGCGCCAGCCACGCCCATTACCAGCGCCTCGGCGGCTAGCGCTGCCCCCCTGTTGGCCCCAAGCGCCGCGCCGCTCACTGACCCCACGACCGCTGGCGACAGGCCCGCCCCCACCACCGCCTGGTCATCGGGCGGAATGCCACCGGTCACCGCAGGGCCCACCAAGGATCCAGGCACCGCCACGCCCGGCGGTTTGGCGGCTGTGCAGGCCCTGGCACCCGCCAGCCCGCTCACCGCAGCCGCACCCACCACGGGACAACGTAGCCCAACGGGTGGCACAGCCGGGCCGTCCACGGCAGCGACGGCCGCCGCCGCAGACGAAGACAACCAGCCCCCGCCGGTCTACGCCACGCGCACGCCGCCGCCCTTTCGCCTGACCTACGCGCTGAAGCGCGGCGCGATGTCCGGCCAGGCGGAACTCAGCTTGAAGCGGCCGGGCGCCGGCTACGAGCTCGATCTCAAGGGCACGGTGCTGGGCATGGAGGTGTTGGGCATGAGCAGCCGAGGCAGCTTCGGCGCGCAGGGCTTCATGCCAGAGCGCTTTGTGGACCGGCGGCGCGGCAAAGACCGCCTGGCCGCCAACTTCGACCACGCGGCCGGGCGCATCACCTACTCCGGGCCGCCCGTGGCGCAGCCCTTGCTGCCCGGCGCGCAGGACCGGCTGAGCTGGATGGTGCAGCTGGCCGCTATCCTCGAAGCCGCACCCACCCGCTACCCGGCAGGCAGCCGCATCGCCATGTCGGTGTCGGGCGCGCGGGGCGACGTGGACACCTGGACCTTCATCGTCCAGGGTCGCCAGCGCCTCAGCCTGCCCGGCGGGGCCGTGGTGGACACGCTGCGCCTGACGCGCGAGCCACGCCGCCCGTATGACACGCAGGTGGAGACCTGGCTGGACCCAGCGCAGCACCACCTGCCCGTGCGGGCGCGGCTGACGGTGCTGCCGGGCGGGGAGACCCTGGAGCTGTCGCTGGCCGCGCCGTGAGCGGGCCCAGCGGCCTCAGCCCTGCAGCGCCGGCAGGATGGCCCAGCAGGCGCCGGTGGTGTGGTAGTCCACCTTGCCGGCCGGGCTCTTCTCGTCGGTGGTCTTGACGTTGTTCGGCTCCAGGATGCGGAACCACGCGCCATGACGGTGGTCCACCCAGTGGCGCCAGCAGTAGTCCCACAGCCTGTCGTACCAGCCCCAGTACACCGCCTGCCCCGTGCGCCTGGCCAGCACGGCCGCTGTGGCCAGGGTCTCGCACTGCACCCAGTGGTACTTCCGGGCGTCGCACACGCTGAAGTCCGGCCCGAAGCCGTACACGATGCCCTGGTGCACTTCGTCCCAGCCGTGGCGAAGCGCCGTGTCGAAGAGCTCCATCGCGCGCGGCAGCAGCCAGTCCCAGGAACGCTGGGCCAGCGTGGTGCTCTCCCGCCAGGGCGCACGCGGCGTCGGGGTGGTGAGCTCCTGTTCCAGCTTCAGCAGCAGCCGCGCCCACTCGGTGAAGTGGCCCGGCTGGTAGCCCCAGGGCCGGAAGATGTTGCTCATGTCGCCGCGGTTGTAGTCCCAGTCGATGGACCAGTCTTGGCGGTAGTGCTCCCAGATCAACCCTTCGCTGAGCTGCGCCTGACGCTGCACCAGGGACTCGGCCACCGTGGCGGCGCGCTCCAGGTAGCGCGCATCGGCCGTGGCTTCATAGGCTGCCAGGCAGGCCTCCACCGCATGCATGTTGGCGTTCTGCCCGCGGTAGGGCTTGACCACCCAGTCCTCGCTGGCCTCGTCGGCGTACAGGCCGAAGGCCGGTTGCCAGAAGCGCTGCTGCATGAGATCGAAGGTCTCGTCGAGCCAGACGCGGGCCTCCTCCATCCCAGCCATCAGCGCGTGGGCGTAGGCCAGCATGACGAAGGACAGGCCGTAGGCATGCTGGGTAGCGTCGGTGACCCGGGCCCGGCCGTCGCGCCAGTCCAGCGTCCAGGCGTAGCCGCCGCTGTGCGGCTGGCGGTGCACGTCGCGCAGGAAGGCCAAGGCGCGGCGGGCGTGCGCCAGGTAGGCCGGGTGCCCGGGCAGGTGCCGGGCCGCCATGGACCACAGGAACACATACCGGGTGCTGCTGACCAGGTGACGGGTGTGCCGGTCGTAGACCGTGCCGTCGTCCTTCAGGAAGTGAAAGAAGCCCCCGCTGGGATCCACCGCGCGGGGGTCGTAGAAGTCCAGGATGCTACGCGCGTGGGCCAGGACGGCAGCACGGGTGCGAAAGTCCGGCAGTGCAGGCGTGTGCGGGGACATCGTCCGGGGCCTCACAGCTGTTCCCAGGGCAGGCCGTCGCAGCGCCAGCCGTTCAGGCGCCCGCGCTGGAAGTGCTCGTCCAGCTCACCCTCGAACCCGTGCAGCACGTTGATGACGTCGGTGAAGCCCGCGGCCTCCAAGGCTTGCCCGGCCTCCACCGTGCGCTTGCCGGAGCGGCAGATCAGCACCACCGGCCGCTCGGTGTGCCCGCCGGCCTCGCGCAGCACCTGCTGCGCAAAGGCCTCGGGGTGGGCCTGCATCTCGGGGTATTCGTACCAGGCCACGTGCACCACGCCCGGCGGGTGGCCCACGTAGAGGTACTCGATCTCCATGCGCACGTCGACAAACAGCGCCTCGGGCGTGCGCTGCAGGAACTGCCAGGTGTCGGTGGGGGTCAGATGTCTCATCGTGGGGGGAGGGCGGTTCCTACAATCGAGGGCATGAACGCCCATCGGATCGCCTACACCCGCGCGGCAGCCTTGCCCGCGATTCTCCAACAACGCATCGTCATCCTCGACGGCGCGATGGGCACCATGATCCAGCAGGAGAAGCTGACCGAGGCCGACTTCCGCAGCGCGCGCCTGGCCGACCACCCCAAGGACCTGAAGGGCAACAACGATCTGTTGGTGCTGACGCGGCCGGACGTGATCGAGCGCATCCACGAGCAGTACCTGGCCGCTGGCGCCGACATCGTGGAGACCAACACCTTCGGCGCCACCTCCATCGCCCAGGAAGACTACGGTCTGGCCCACTTGGCCCACGAGATGAACGCGGCCGCGGCGCGCCTGGCGCGCCAGGCTTGCGACCGATTCAGCACGCCGGAACACCCGCGCTTCGTGGCCGGCGCGCTGGGCCCCACCCCGCGCACGGCCAGCATCAGCCCGGACGTCAACGACCCCGGCGCGCGCAACGTGAGCTTCGACGAGCTGCGCGCGGCCTACCGCGAACAGGCGCAGGGGCTGCTGGAAGGCGGCTGCGACCTCTTTCTGGTGGAAACCATCTTCGACACGCTCAACGCCAAGGCGGCGCTGTTCGCGCTGGACGAGCTGATGGAGGAGACGGGCGAGCGTCTGCCGGTCATCATCAGCGGCACGGTCACCGACGCCTCGGGCCGCATCCTGTCCGGGCAAACGGTGGGTGCGTTCTGGCACTCGGTGCGCCACGCCCACCCGCTGGCCGTGGGCCTGAACTGCGCCCTGGGCGCGGCGCTGATGCGCCCCTATATCGAGGAGCTGTCCAAGGTGGCGGGCGACACCTGGATCAGCTGCTACCCCAACGCCGGCCTGCCCAACCCGATGAGCGAGACCGGTTTTGACGAGACGCCCGAGGTGACGGCCAGCCTGATGGAAGGCTTTGCCAAGAGCGGCTTTCTCAACATCGCTGGCGGCTGCTGCGGCACCACGCCCGAGCACATCGCTGAAATTGCACGACGGGTGTCGGCCTACCGCCCACGCAGCCGGCACGACCCGCTGTTCACGGCGCTGAAGGCGGCCTGAGGCCGCCTGCGAACCGGCCTCAAGGGTTCTGCACGGGCGACAGAGGCTCGAAAGTAGCCTCGCGCTTGTCTTTCCAGGCTGCGATGGCCGCGCTCATCTCGTCGATGTCGAAGATGGCACTCTGCAGCAGGGTCATCTGCTCCAGGGCCTGCGCGGTGTCGTGGTCGCGCGCGTAGTTCAGCGCCCGCTTGCTGCCGGCCACAGCCAACGGGCTCTTGGCCGCAATGCGTTGGGCCAGGGCGTCGGCGTGGGCGTGCAGGGCGGCGGCGTCGGGCAGCACCGTGTTGACCAGGCCCACCGCCAGCGCGCGCTCGGCGCCCAGACGGTCGCCGGTGTAGGCCATCTCGCGCGCCACGCCGGCAGGCACGATCTTGGGCAGGCGCTGCAGCACACCCAGGTCGGCCGCCATGCCGATGTGGATCTCCTGCACGGTGAAGAAGGCGTCAGCGCTGCACACGCGGATGTCGCAGGCCGCGGCCAGGTCCAGCGCGCCACCCACGCAGCCGCCCTGCACCGCGCAGATGGTGGGAAATCGCGCCTCGTCCAGCACATCGACGCAGGCCATCAGGCGGCGCAGCCCGTCCTGGAAGGCCAGGCGGTGGCGCGCCGTGGGCAGGCGCAGCAGGTCAAAGTCGCCCGCAAACACCTCCAGCGCCATGCCGGCGCTGAAGTGGCGGCCGGTGGAGCGCAGCACCAGGGCGCGCGTGCGGCCTTCGTCGCTCAGGCGCTGCACCGCGTCGCGCAGTGCAGGGAAAAAGGCGGGCGCCAGCGTGTTGAGCCGCTCGGGGCGGTTGAGCTCCAGCGTGGCCACGCCGGTGGTGTCGTCCAGATGCAGTTGAAAGAAGTCGGTCATGGCGTTGCGGGCGGCAAGGGAGTTGAGGCGCCACCGAGGGCGGTCTGGTGAGATGAGTGTGCCAGTGGCAACCGGGCCGCCATCCGCTCGTTTCTCCCATGTCGCGCAGCGCCTGGCGGGGCACAATCCCCACTGCCAGTACCTCCATGGGCCTGCTCCCCGCCCGAGATGATCCAGAAGCCGCAAGATCTGCCCAGCCACATCGGCAAGTACCGGGTCGCGTCCCGTCTGGGTGAAGGCGCGACCAGCGAGGTGTTCCTCGCCCGCGACGAGTTCCGCGGTCTGGACGTGGCCATCAAGCGCTTGCGTCCGGGGGTGGCCGGCGACGATTCGGAAGACCGGCTGTCGGCGGCTTTCTTCGCCTCCGAGGCGGCCTTGGTGGGCCGCCTGCAGCACCCGAATGTGGTGCAGATCATGGACGCCGTGCCCGATGGGCCCACGCCCTACCTGGTGATGGAGTACGTGCCAGGACTGACGTTGCGGCGCTTCTGCCGGGCTGACGCGCTGCTGTCGCTCGAGCAGATTGCGGAAATCGGCTTCAAGTGCGCCATGGCGCTGAGCTACTGCTGGAAGCAGGGCCTGATCCACCGCGACGTCAAGCCCGCCAACATCCTGGCGCTGATGAACGGTGAACGCATCGCCGACGTCAAGATCAGCGACTTCGGCAGCGTGCTCAATCTGGACTCCGACCGCACGCAGGTCTTCCGCGTGGGGTCGCTGGCCTACATGTCGCCCGAGCAGCTGGACGGCGGCGACCTGGACGCCCGCGCCGACATGTACTCGCTGTCGGCCGTGCTGTACCACCTCATCGCCGGACGGCCGCCCTTCGATGCCCAGCAACAGCCGGCGCTGATGCACCAGATCTACAACGCCACGCCCGCACCGCTGACCGGTCTGCGCGAGGGGGCCACACCGGCGCTGGACGCACTGGTGCGCAAGGGCATGGCAAGAAAGCGCGAGGAGCGCTTTGCCACCTGGGACGACTTCGCCAACGAGTTGTCCAAGCTGATCAGCAACCGTGAGGTGCCGCGGGCCGCCGACGCCGCCGTGCTCGACTCCGAGCGCTTCACGCTGCTGCGCTCGCTGGAGTTCTTCAGCACCTTCGGCGACGTGGAGCTGTGGGAGGTGGTGCACCGCGCCCGCTGGGAACGCCACGAGCCAGGTTACGCCCTGTACCGCAAGGGCGGCAAGGGCAATGCCTTCCACATCATTGCCGAGGGCATGGTGGACGTGTACCGGGACGGCCACAAGGTGGCCTCGCTCAACGCGGGCACTTGTGTGGGCGAGATGGCCTACCTGGCGCCCAACCCCGAGATGGCCACGCACAGCGCCGACGTCACGGTGGCCACGCCGTCCACGATGATCTCGTTCACACCCGAGGCGCTGCGCCAAATGGGTCTGGCCACGCGCTCGCTCTTCGACGCAGCCTTCATCCGCGTGCTGGTGCGCCGTCTGCACACGGCCTGGCAGACCATGGACCGGGTGGCCAAGGTCGCTTGAGTTGCAGGACAGACAGCTCAGGGCCCCCACCGCTTCGGCCGATAGTCACGAGAGCCCCCAACCCTACAACCGTCCACTGGAGACCCCCATGAAGAAGACCCTGCTCACCGCTACCCTGCTGGTCCTCGGCCTGATGGCCGGCACCGCCCACGCCTCTGACGCGCAGGCCAAGTGCGAGGCCCAGGCCGCCGAGAAGAAGCTGGCCGGCGCGGCCAAGAACAGCTTCGTCAAGAAGTGCGTCACCGACGCCGGTGGCACGCCTGCGGCAGCGCCCGCACAGGCCAAGGCGCCAGACCCAGCCGAGGTGTGCGAGAAGTCTGCCGCCGACAAGAAGCTGGCCGGCGCCGCCAAGAACGCGCATGTCAAGAAGTGCATCGAGGACGCCAAGGGCGCTGCGCCCAAGAAGTAGAGGCGCGATTTCAGCTGCGCCAGTACGCGGCGCTGCCGTAGGTCTGCTTCAAAAAGTCGATCCACAGCCGCACGCGCAGCGGCAGGTGCCGCGCGTGCGGAAACACCGCGAAGATGCCGTTGGGCGGCGCGGCATAGTCTTCCAGCACCGCCTGCAGGCGGCCGCTGGCGATCTCCGACTCCACCTCCCAGGTGCTGCGCCAGGCGATGCCCAGGCCTTGCAGGCACCAGTCGTGCAGCACCTGCCCGTCGCTGCAGTCCAGCCGGCCATGCGGGCGCAGGTGCGTCACCTCGCCCTCCACGCGGAAGGCCCAGCCGCGGGTCTGGCTGGCATCCGAGCTCAGCGTGAGGCACTCGTGCCGCGCCAGCTCTGAAGGGTGCTGCGGCACGCCCGCACGCTTCAGATACCCGGGGGTGGCCACGCACAGGCGGCGGTTGTCCGCCAGGCGCACGCTGATGAGGCTGGAGTCGGGCAGGTCGCCCACCCGCACCGCACAGTCAAAGCCCTCGTTGACGATGTCCACCACACGGTCGGACAGGTTCAGCGACACGCTCACGTCCGGGTGCAAGGCGATGAAGCGCGGCACCTGCGGTGCCACATGGCGGCGCCCGAAGCCCGCGGGCGCCGTGATGCGCAGGTGGCCGCTGGCCTTCACCCCGCCTTCGCTGACGCTGGCCTCGGCGTTGGCCAGATCGGCCAGCAGGCGCTGACAGTCCTCCAGGAAGGCGCTGCCTTCGTGGGTGAGCGTGATGCGCCGCGTGGTGCGCACCAGCAGCTTCACCCCGAGTCGCTCCTCCAGCGCGTCGATGCGCCGGCCGATCACCGCCGGCGCCACGCCTTCGGCCAGCGCCGTGGCCGTGAGGCTGCCCTTGGTGGCCACGGTGACGAAGGATTCGAGCTGCTTGAGCTTGTCCATGGGCGCAGATTATGTGCACTCAAGGTAGAAATGCATGTCGATTTGGTTCATCAATGCGCGCTCAGGGTGGCAATACAGTGCGAGGCCATGGTGGCAGTACCTCGTCCACCCATTGAACATGCGCCGCGGCCGAAGCTGCGGCCCATCCCTTGCCTCAACCACCCCCTCTTGCTGCCATGAACACCCCCTCCAGCGACCGCACTTCCACCCACGGCCTGCAGGTGGCCACCGCGCTCAAGACCTTTGTCGACCAGCAAGTGCTGCCCGGCACGGGGCTGCAGGCTGACGCCTTCTGGCAGGGCTTTGCCGCCATCGTGAGCGATCTGGCGCCCAAGAACGCCGCCCTGCTGGCCGAGCGTGACCGCCTGCAAGCCGAGCTGGACGCCTGGCACGCCAAGCACCCGGGGCCCATCAAGAACATGGCCAAGTACCGGGCCTTCCTGCAGAAGATCGGCTACCTGGTGCCCGTGCCGGCCAAGGCGAAAGTGACCACCAGGAACGTGGACGCCGAACTGGCCAAGCAAGCCGGCCCGCAACTGGTGGTGCCCATCACCAACGCCCGCTACGCGCTGAATGCCGCCAATGCGCGCTGGGGCTCGCTGTACGACGCCCTCTACGGCACCGATGCCCTGCCCGAGACCGACGGCTGCGAAAAGGGCACGGGCTACAACCCCCAACGCGGCGCGAAGGTGATCGACTACGCGCGCCACGTGCTGGACCGCACGGCCCCGCTGGCCGGCCGCGGCGCCTCGCACGTGGGCTCCAAAGGCTACGCCATCGTCAATGGCGCACTGGTGGTGACGCTGGCCAACGGCCGCACCACCGGGCTGAAGAAGCCGGCCCAGCTCATCGGCTGGCAGGGTGAGGCGGCCGCGCCGTCCTCGGTGCTGCTGCAGCACCACGGGCTGCATCTGGACATCCGCATCGACCGCAGCACCGCCATCGGCCGTGATGACGCCGCCGGCGTGAGCGATCTGGTGGTCGAGTCCGCGCTGTCCACCATCCTGGATCTGGAAGACTCGGTGGCCGTGGTGGACGCCGATGACAAGGTGCAGGCTTACGGCAACTGGCTGGGCATCCTGAAGGGCACGCTGACCGAGCAGGTGAGCAAGGGCGGCACCACCTTCACCCGCGGCCTGAACCCCGACCGCGTCTACAGCGCCCCGGGCGGCGGCACGGTCACGCTGCATGGACGCTCGCTGCTGTTCGTGCGCATCGTGGGCCATCTGATGACCAACCCCGCCATCCTGTGGGGGCAGGCCGGCCAGGAGATCCCCGAGGGCATCCTGGACGCCGTCATCACCACCACCATCGCCCTGCACGACCTGCAAGGCCGTGGCGCGAACGGGGTGCGCAACAGCCGCACCGGCAGCGTCTACATCGTCAAGCCCAAGATGCACGGCCCGGCCGAGGTGGCGTTTGCGGCCGAGCTCTTCGGGCGCGTGGAGAAGCTGCTGGGCCTGCCCGACAGCACCGTCAAGCTGGGCATCATGGACGAGGAGCGCCGCACCAGCGTGAACCTGCAGGCCTGCATCGCCGCCGCCAAGGCACGCGTGGCCTTCATCAACACCGGCTTCCTCGACCGCACGGGCGACGAGATGCACACCGCCATGCAGGCCGGCCCGATGCGCCGCAAGGGCGACATGAAGGCCACCGAGTGGATTGCCGCCTACGAGCGCAGCAACGTGCTCACCGGCCTGGCCTGCGGCCTGCGCGGGCGCGCCCAGATCGGCAAGGGCATGTGGGCCATGCCCGACCTGATGGCCGCCATGCTGCAGCAAAAGATCGCCCACCCGCTGGCGGGTGCCAATACCGCCTGGGTGCCCAGCCCCACCGCCGCCACGCTGCATGCGCTGCATTACCACCAGGTGGATGTCTTTGGCGTGCAGAAGGGCCTGGAGAAGGTGGACCTGGAAGCCGAGCGCGGCGCCTTGCTGGACGCGCTGCTGACCGTGCCCGTGGTGAAGAAGCCCAAGTGGACCGAGGCCGAGAAGCAGCAGGAGCTGGACAACAACGCCCAGGGCATCCTCGGCTACGTGGTGCGCTGGGTGGACCAGGGCGTGGGCTGCTCCAAAGTGCCCGACATCCACAACGTGGGCCTGATGGAAGACCGCGCCACGCTGCGCATCTCCAGCCAGCACATGGCCAACTGGCTGCACCACGGTGTGGTGACCAAGCAGCAGGTCAAGGACACCCTCAAGCGCATGGCCAAGGTGGTGGACAAGCAGAACGCCGGCGACAAGGCCTACCAGCCCATGACCGGACGCCTGAAGACCTCAGCCGCCTTCCAGGCCGCCAGCGACCTGGTCTTCAAGGGCCTCGCCCAGCCCAGCGGCTACACCGAGCCGCTGCTGCATGCGTGGCGGTTGAAGGTCAAGGGAGCGGCTGGGGCCTGAGGACTCGCGAGCCGTTGCTGCTTGCGCGGCGGCTCGGCGTTATGGCAGCGGCTCAGGCGGGGTGATGTCCAGAGAGCCCCTGCCGACCGGTCAGCTAATGAGGGCGAGACCTCGGGGGCTGGCCGCACAGTCGGTTGACGGCCAGCCGCGACTGCTTCAAGACACTGGCGCCACGACCATCAGCCTCAGCCGTCCGTCCATCCCTGCCAGCGCCACGAAGTCACGGTCGTCGTGCAGCAGGGGCAAGTCGTGCTCGATGGCAAGTTGGGCGATCAGGCAGTCGTGCGGGCTGCGCGGCGTGACGCCTTGCCAACGGCAGCGGGCGTACAGCTCTCCTGCTGCGGCGTGTGTGACGCCTCCGGGAGCCGGCTCCACCATGGGCAGCGCGAGGAAGTGTTCCCGCAGACGTTGAAGGTTGGCCGGGCTGCTGGCACCCTGCAGCACCTCCTGCAGGATGACCGGCGCGGTGACTGCCTGGCCCTCGGCCAACAAGCGCCGCAGCGTCATGACGGCTGGGCTGTCGTTGCCCCGCAGCAGATCGATCCAGACGGTGCTGTCCACCAACGCCATGTCAGCCCCTTGGGTCGGGGGTGGACGGGGCCAGAAATGGGGTCTGCGACATGGTCGCACGCACCTGCCGCACGTCGTAGGACGGGTCGATCAGGCCTTCTCCGACCAAGGACAGCATCTGCTGCTGCCGATGGCGCGCCACAAACTCCCGCAGCGCGGCGTCCACCACTTCGCGCTTGGTGCGCAAGCCGCTGAAACGCTGGGCCTGAGCGATCAGATCGTCGTTGAGCTCGATGTTGGTACGCATGGGAATTGGTGTATATCAAATACACCATCAGTCTACACTTTGCCACCACCGTTCCGCGGCAGCCGGTTCAGTGCTGAAATCCGCGTCCTGATTGCCATCTCATCGAGGCCTCCCATGACCACCGACCCTCTCATCACCGGCTGGGGCCACACGCCCTTTGGCAAGCTTGACGCCGTCGATCTCGAGCAGCTGATCCGCGACGCCGCGCTGCCCGCACTGGACAGCGCGGGGCTGGCGCCCGAGGAGATCGACGGCATCTTCGTCGGCCACTTCAACGCGGGCTTCGTGCCGCAGGACTTCACCGCCGCGCTGCCGGCGGTGGCCATTCCGGCGTTTCGCCACACGCCGGCGGTGCGCTGCGAGAACGCCTGCGCCACCGGCTCGGCCGCCATCTGGACGGCCGTGGACGCGCTGAAGTCCGGCCGTATGAAGCGGGCGCTCGTCATCGGCATGGAAAAGATGAACGGCCTGCCCACACCGCAGGTCTCGGCCACGCTGCTGCGCTGCTCCTACGTCAAGGAAGAGTCGGGCGATCCGGCCGGCTTTGCCGGCGTGTTCGGCCAGATTGCCACCGAGTACGGGCGACGCTACGGCGACCCGTCCGACGCCATGGCGGCGATCGCGGCCAAGAACCATGCCCACGGCATGGCCAACCCCTATGCCCACATGCGGCGCGACTTCGGCTTTGACTTCTGCCGTACGCCCTCAGAGAAGAACCCCTTCGTCGCGGGGCCGCTCAAGCGCTCGGATTGCTCGCTGGTGTCCGACGGGGCGGCCGCGCTGGTGCTGAGCATGGAGCCGAACCCGCAAGCCAAGGTGCCGCCCATCCGCTGGCGCTCGCGCACCCAGGTCAACGACTTCATGCCCATGTCGCGACGCGACCCGACCTGGTTCGAGGGCTCGGCGCGCGCCTGGCAGCAGGGCCTGGCCGCGGCCGGTGCGCAACTGGCCGACCTGAGCTTCATCGAGCTCCACGACTGCTTCACGATCGCCGAACTGCTGCACTACGAGGCCATGGGCCTGGCCCCGCGCGGCGAAGGCGCCCGGCCCGCGCTGGACGGCACCACACGCAAGGGCGGTGCTCTGCCGGTCAACCCCTCGGGCGGGCTGAAGTCCAAAGGCCACCCCATCGGTGCCACGGGCGTGTCGCAGCACGTCATGGCGGCCATGCAGCTGTCCCGCACCGCAGGGGACATGCAGGTCGAAAGTGCCCGCCTGGGCGCCGTCTTCAACATGGGCGGCTCGGCCGTGGCCAACTACCTGAGCGTGCTGGAAGCGGCTTGACAAGCGGAGCCGCGCCAGCACGTGCATGGCATGGCGTGCCGGGCCTGCTGCGTACAACCACCGACATTGAGCCTCCAATGCATCCCGCCCAGACCAGCAACCTCGCGCGCCTGCTCACGCACACGGCGCAGCTCTTTCCAGACCGCCCCGGCCTGATACAAGGCCAGGCGATCTGGACCTGGGGCGAGATCGAACAGCGCGTGGCGGCCATGACCGCCGCGCTGCGCTCGCTCGGCCTGCAAAGAGGCGACCGCATCCTCGTGCACTCGCGCAACCACCGCGCCATGTTCGAGAGCTGCTGGGTGGCCTTCCGCCTGGGCTGCGTGTGGGTGCCCACGAACTTCCGCCTCGTGCCGCCAGAGGTGGCCTATCTCGCCTCGTCCAGCGGGGCGGTGGCCATGATCGTGGAAGACGTGTTCCCCGCCCACGTGGACGCGGCCCGCGCCGCCTCGCC
This sequence comes from uncultured beta proteobacterium, assembly GCA_903885585.1. Taxonomy (GTDB): domain Bacteria; phylum Pseudomonadota; class Gammaproteobacteria; order Burkholderiales; family Burkholderiaceae_C; genus Rubrivivax. The sequence continues at coordinate 1,024 of CAISJH010000029.1, read as the reverse complement.
CGCGTTGCGACACGTCATTGCCATCGGCAGGCCGCGCGAAGGTGATCTGGCCTACGAAGACCTGGTGGCCGCGCACCTGGCACAGTTGGACGGCCAACCCGGACGCCTTGCCGACGCAGCGGCGCATGCGGATACCACGCGCGCAGCCATCACCGCCGCAGCGCTGGCCCCGGCCAGCGCCCACGAGGTGGTCACCCACGACGACCCGCTGTGGTTCTTCTACACCTCGGGCACCACCGGCCGGCCCAAGGCCGGCATCCTCACGCACGGCCAGATGGCCTTTGTGGTGACCAACCACCTGGCCGACCTGATTCCCGGCACCGACGAGACCGACTGCTCCATCGCCGTGGCGCCGCTGTCGCACGGCGCCGGGATCCACGCCCTGCTGAACGTGGCGCGCGGCGCACCCACCGTGCTGCTGGAAGGCGAGAAGATGGACCCGGCGGTGGTGTGGGCGCTGATCGAGCGCCACCGCGTGAGCAACCTCTTCACCGTGCCCACCATCGTGAAGCTGCTGGTGGAGCACCCGGCGGTGGACGAGCACGACCACTCGTCGCTGAAGTACCTGATCTACGCCGGCGCGCCCATGTACCGCGCCGACCAGCAACTCGCCCTGCGCAAGCTCGGGCCCGTGCTGGTGCAGTACTTCGGCCTCGGCGAGGTGACGGGCTGCATCACGGTGCTGCCGCGCCACATGCACCACGCCGACGACGACCATCCCGATGCGAACGTGGGCTCCTGCGGCCGGCCGCGCACGGGCATGGAGGTGGCCGTGCTGGACGCTTCAGGACAGCCCCTGCCCGTGGGCGAGATCGGCGAGATCTGCTGCCGCGGCCCGGCCGTCTTTGCCGGCTACCACGACAACCCCGAGGCCACCGCCAAGGCGCTGCGCGGCGGCTGGTTCCACACCGGCGACCTGGGGCGGCTGGACGCGCGCGGGCTGCTCACCATCACCGGGCGCGAGTCCGACATGTACATCTCCGGCGGCTCCAACGTCTACCCGCGCGAGGTGGAGGAAGTGCTG
>CAISJH010000028.1 GCA_903885585.1 uncultured beta proteobacterium | reverse complement strand
GTGGCCATCACCGGCAACCCCTACAAGCAGGGCCTGGACGCCGTGTTCATCAACACCCAGTGGACCGGCGCCACCGTGACAGGCGCGCTGGGTGACCAATTGCCCGAGCAATACCTGGTCACCACCTGGACCCCGATCTTCGAGCCCGAGCTCATCAGCCGGAGTTCGCTGGCCGCAGGGGCGCCCATCCTGCGCGACGCGGAGCTTGTGGATCTCACGACCCAGCTGCTGCAGATCCACCGGGCCCTGTTGGCAGAGCACAGCGGCACCGCCAATGCGATGGATGTCGAGTTCGCCCTGACACGTGAGCGTGGGTTCGTGATGCTCCAGGCGCGACCCTATCGCATCGTCTACAGCCTGGATCGAGCCGGCCGTGAGCGGCCCGGCATGGGGTGGGTTCAGGGTTTGCAGGACAGACTGCGCCGCCTGGCATATCGCTTGCAAACGGGTTGGCGCAGGCGAACCGTACTCAGCCTGCGGGCTTGACGCTCAGGGTTGTACGGGCCGCCGCTCGCGTAGGGCGACAGGGACCGCAGTTGCGGGCGGCCCGATCAGCCGGCGTCGAAGGAGCGACAACGCCTTGGCCGTCTGCGCCGCTGCTCTCGTGAGCGCCCCCAGCGCGATGGACCCCGAATGCAGCTGGACCCGGTCGGGCCAGAGTTGCTCGATGAAGGACCCCGGTACTGAGCCGCTGTCAATGAACCGGAAGTGGTCCACCGGGCTCTCCAGTCCCTTCAGAAAGCCCAGTTCGTTCAAGATGCCGGGGCTGCGCTTGGCGTAGAGCGGGTCGAAGCACACCTTGAAGGCGAAGCCGTCGCAACCCGACACCAGATTGCAGGTGGAGGCGACGACCTCGCCGTTCAGCCTGAGTTCGGTGAAGAAGAGGTCGCCTTCGTCCCGGAAGCCGCGGGTCATCTCGTGGAAGAACCCGGCATGACGAGGGTCTGAGCGCAGGGAGGTGCCCTGCTCACCTTTCCAGCCTGCGTGCTCCAGTTCCATGAAGCGGTCGATCGTCCGGTCCTGCACCTCGTCACCCCGAAGGTAGTGCCACGAGACCTCGCCCGATTCGGCCAGCTTGCGCCACTGGCGCTCGTAGCCCTGCAGGCGTGTGGCCGGTACGTGCTGGCGCCATCGGCATGCCCAGTCCGCAGAACGCAGGATGCAGGCCCGCTCAAGCCACTCCTCCTCGTGCCAGGAGGCACCTCGCTCGGCCACCACGTCATGCACCACCCGCGCCGTGGCGCCTGCGCGGGGTGCATGCCCCAGTCGCAAGCCGTGCGTGCGCCTGCACAGCGCTTCCAGCATGGTCTGCAGCGCGGGGTGAGCCGCCTGCGCATCCAGCAGCACCCCCCCAAGGAAGGAATGCGGTGAGGTGTAGACCTGCGCATGCGGCAGCGGAAACAGGGGCCTGGGCGCTCTTGGCTGGAACAAGCCCAGCCCTCGCAGTTCAGCACCGCGCGCCGCGCTGTCGTGCACGCTCACGGCCCACACGGGAGCGGTGACGGGCAGCCACTTCAGGGCGGGCAGGACAAACCGGGCCGACAGGTAGGCGTTGGGCTCCAGCGCGCGAGATTCCAAGGCCCGCCACGGGACGTGCAGGGCAGACAGCGTGTCGATGCGGTCATGAAACTCGGCCCTCACGCTGGGTGCCTTCGAAGTGTTCGCTCGGCCTGTGCGATGAATGCACGGGGCTTCATCAGCCAGCGGCTTGCGTTGCCGGCCGTAGCTGGTGCAGCGCCGCGCGGTCAGGGCCGCCGCTCACGGTGTGCAGCTGGCCACCAGCCAGCTCGACGATCTGGTCGCAGCCCCCCAACGTGGTGAGGCGGTGCGCCACGATGAGGATGGTGAGGTCGCGCCCAAGGCCATCGATCGCGTCCATCACGGCGCGTTCCGTGGTGTTGTCCAGGGCGCTGGTCGCTTCATCCAGCACCAGCACGTCAGCCTGCTTGTACAGCGCGCGGGCGATCCCGATGCGCTGGCGCTGCCCCCCTGACAGGCGAACACCTCGCTCGCCGACGAAGGTCTCGTAGCCCTGTGGCCACCCCTGGATGGTCTGTGCCATCTGCGCCTGTGCCGCAGCTTGACGCACGCGCTCCATGTCGATGTCCTCCCGCGGAACTCCGAAAGCGATGTTCTCGGCGATGCTGGCATCTGACAGGTAGATGGTCTGGGGCACATGGGCGATGCGGCGCTGCCATAGGTTGGCGTTGGCTTCGGTGATGGGCTGGCCGTCGACGCGCAACTGGCCTTCGGCGGGCTGCAGCAGCCCCATGATGATGTCCAACAGGGTGCTCTTGCCGCTGCCAGTGGTGCCGATGAAGCCCACGCGGCTGCCCTTGGCGATGCGCAGGTTCAGGTTCTTGAGGGCCCAGGGCCGGTCAGGCCGGTATCGATAGCCCAGGCCGGTGCACTCCAGCACGCGCTCAAAGGGCATGCGCGCGCCCGGCGCCGCGGTGGGCGTGGTGGGCATGGGCTGCTCCAGCAGGTCTAGGGTGTCCTGAAGGGAGCGATCGCTCCCGCTCAAGCTTGTCAAGGCGTGGTAGATCTGCTGCAGCAGGGGCAGCATGCGTTGCGCCGCGATGGCCAGCGCACCCACCACGGGCAGGGCGGCCGAGAAACCTTCTGGCTGCAGCGCCAGGGTGTAAGCCAAGGCGGCAATGAAGCACACCCCCAGCGCCTCGATGGCAAACCGCGGCGCCTCCCCTGTCACGGCGTTGTGGGCCTGTGCACGGCGCATGCGCTGGTCGGCCTTCTGGTACTCGGTGCAGTAGACGGCCTGGGAGTGGTCAAGCAACACGTCGCGGATGCCGCCCAGACCTTCCTGCAGGGACTTGATGCGGCGGGTGGAACCGGCGGCCACGCGCTGGCTGTTGGCGCGAAGGTGCGCGCGGCTGATCCGGTAGATGACCAGATAGATCAACCCGAAGCCCGTGAACGTGGCCAGCGCCACGACCGGCTTGTACAGCAGCAACGCCACCAGGATGACACCGAGCATCAAGATGTTGGACACGATGATGAGCAGCGGACCAAGGACGCTGAAGATCACGGTGTTGACCTTGCCTGAGACGGCGTCGATGACTTCGCTGCTGTTGCGCGCCAGGTGCACGGCGTAGGGCTGATACAGCGTGCGGCGATACACCTCCACGCTCAGGTCTGCACCCGTGGCAAAGGTCATGCGCGTACGCAGCCAGATGGCAGCTATCCTGATGATGGCGGACAGCAGCGCCGCGCCGCAGAACAGCACGGTGGCGGGCAGCAACAGGCCCTCTGGCGTGGTGATGCCCAGGCGGGAGATCAGAGGCTGCGCGTAGGCGTGGGTAAAGACTTTCTCCGGCGCCGTGAGCACGCCCAGAAAGGGCAACACCGCGCCGATGGAGAAGACCTCCGCCAGCGAGGCCACCAGCGTAAAGCCCAGCAGGGCCAGCAGTTCCAAACGGCGCCTGCTGGGAATAGCGGCCCAAAGGCGAACAAGAGGTGAGGTGGGGATCAAGGAAAGGGCAGCGTCGATGTGCAACGCCTATCGTCGGCGGCGATGCCAGAGGCTGGACTGCGCATCCTCATGCTCGATGCAGACCCGGGGTCATGCCCTTCATGCGCAGCAGAGCCGATAGCCTGACTTTTCGCGGTGAGGGGGTGTTTCATTCCCGTTGTACCTGAGGTCTGGGAGACCGACACAATCGCGGCGCCATGCCGTCCGCTGCCTTGTCCACCGTTGAGCTGTTCCTGGTCGCCATGGCGATCATCTTTGTCGTGCCCTATGCCCTCTGGCGTCTTGGGCGCACCGACTACTGGGCACCGCTGGTGGTCGTGCAGATCGTCACGGGCATCCTGCTCGGGCCCGGGCTCTTTGGCGCCGCCTTTCCCGATCTGTTCTCGGCCGTGTTCAAGCCGCCGGTGGTGCAGTCGCTCAACGGGGTGGCGTGGTGGGCGGTGAGTCTGTTCGTCTTCATCGCCGGCCTTGAGCTCGACCTGAAGACGGCCTGGCGGCACCGCACCGAGAGCGCCATCACCGCCGGTTGTGCCTTGCTGATGCCTTTGCTGCTGGGCTCGGCGCTGGCTTTGGGTTTGCTGGGGTGGACGGGCTCGGGCTGGATGGGGCCAAAAGCCGAGCCCTGGCAGTTCGTGGCCGGCATCGGCATGGCCTGCTCGGTGACGGCGCTGCCCATCCTGGTGCTGCTGATGGAGAAGATGGGGATCATGCGCCAGCCTCTAGGCCAGCGCATCCTGCGCTACGCGAGCCTGGACGACATCCTTATCTGGACCGTCCTGGCCGTGATCCTTCTGGATTGGGCGCGCGTGGGTCGGCAGGTGGTTTTCGTCATCGTGTTTGCGCTGGGGGCGTGGGCCTTCCGGCGGCTGATGGCACGCCTGCCGGAGGCTGATCGGTGGTTCCTGGCCTTGCCCTGGCTGGCGCTGGTGGCCTTGGGGGCCGATTGGTGCGGACTGCACTTCATGGTGGGTGCCTTCCTGGCCGGTGTCGTGCTGGAGCGTGACTGGTTTGACCTGCCCAGGCTCGACGCCCTGCGGGCCAACGTGCTGCTGGTGCTGATGCCGGTGTTCTTCCTGTCCACCGGGCTGCGCACCCAGTGGGACCTGGGAGGGCTGGCGGTTTTTGCTGTGACGGCGGGCCTGGTGCTGGTCTCGGTGAGCGGCAAGCTGCTCGGCCTGGCCCTGGCGGCACGCCTGCAAGGCTGGGCGCCTGGTGAGGCCGCTGCCGTGGGCTGGTTGCTGCAGACCAAGGGGCTGATCGAGATCATCTTTGCCAGCATCTTGCTGGACCGTCAGATCATCAGCGCTGACACCTTCACGGCACTGTTGTTGATGGCCGTGATCAGCACCATGTTGACGGTACCCATGGTGGCACCACGCCTGGCAAAGCTGCAGGGCCTGATTTCCAGGAGCGGTTGATCGACCCTCTGCGCCGGGCCCGGGCCCGGGCGCTTGCATGCGGCATGGAACGCTGCTGCAGGTGAGGGCCAGGTGGGTGGCCCTGTGGATGCGGATACGATCCCCACCCGATGGCGCCCCCGGTGCAACCCACTTCACCCAGCACCGCAGGCACCTCCGCTGGTGGCCAGGGTCGTCGTGCGCTGGCTCCGTTCAGAACGCCGGCCTTCCGATGGCAGTGGCCAGCGGACCTGAGCACCGCCTGGGCCCTGGAGATGGAGACCCTGATCCTGGGCTGGTACGTGCTGGTGGAGTCCGGCTCGGTGGTCATGCTCACCGTCTTTGGCGCGTTGATGTACTTGGGCACCTTGCTGTCACCGCTGATCGGCACCCTTGGTGACCGCATCGGCCTGCGCCGGCTGCTGACCTTCATGCGCCTGGGCTACGCCATGCTGGCCTGCACCATCTTGGTGATGGCGGCCACGGACCAACTGAGCCCCGCCCCGGTGCTGGTGGTCGC
>CAISJH010000027.1 GCA_903885585.1 uncultured beta proteobacterium | reverse complement strand
TGCTCTGCAACAGGCCTTGGGGCTGGCTGTGGATTTGCCCCTGGATCGGGCCTCCTGAGGGTCCGCAGTGTGCATGACCCCCGTACATCCTTTGGAGCCGCCATGCCTGGTCTGAGCCTGCCTGATCTTGAGAGCGTGTACGACCTGCTGGCGCAGGCGATCGACCGCGCGCCCGAAGGGCGCTCCGAGCTGATGCTTACCAAGCTGGCACTTTTGCTGGCTCAGGAGGTCGGCGACCGTTCGCGGGTGGAGGCCCTGGTGGCCAGCGCCCTTGCCGATCTCTGAGCGCCTTCCATGTTCACCGTGTTTGCCACGATGGCGGTCCCCTCCTGCCCCGCGTAGAGTGAGACGGATGTTCGATCTTCGCCGCCTGCGCCACCTGCGCTACTCGCGAGGCCTAACCGCTCTCAGCGCTCTCAGCCCATGATGACCTTTGCCGCGCGCTGCGGCCTGTCTGACTACGGCCGCGAGGCTGCCATCGAGGAATTGCTGCGCTCGGTGCGCGCACGCAAGCTCGAGCGCGTGCGCATCGGCTGGTGCGACACGCACGGCGTGATGCGCGGCAAGACCCTGATGCCCGATGCCTTGCACGACGCGCTGGACAACGGCGTGGGCATGGTGGGCACCATGCTGCTGAAGGACACCTCAGACCGCACGGCCTGGCCGGTGTTTGACGCTGCGGTGAAGGCGCAGTTGCCCGGCTTCGAATTCGCCGGCAACCTGATGCTGCTTCCGGACCCGGCCAGCTTCCACACCCTGCCCTGGGCCCCCGAAACCGGCGCCATGCTCGCGCAGGCCTGGTTTGCCGACGCCCGCCCCGTGCCTTTCGACACCCGCGGCGTGCTGCAGCGCGCGCTGCAGGCGCTGGGCGAGGCCGGCTACGCCATGCGCTGCGGTCTGGAGGTGGAGTTTCATATCTACCGCATCACCGACCCCCGGCTCGACCCGATGAACGCGGCCTGGCCGCATGAGCCGCCGGCCGTGCAGATGTTGCACCCGGGCTACCACCTGCTGAGCGAGGAGTGGGGCGATCAGGCCGAGGAGGCGCTGCGCATCGTGCAGGCCACCGCCCAAGGGTTGCGCCTGCCGCTGCGCTCGCTCGAGATCGAACTCGGGCCCAGCCAGTTCGAGGCGGTGTTCGACGTGATGGACGCGCTGGCCGCCGCAGACGCGATGGTGCTGTTTCGCAACGGCGTGCGCCAGGCCCTGCGTCGCGCCGGCTACCACGCCAGTTTTGTGTGCCGTCCGCCGTTCCCGAACATCATGTCCAGCGGTTGGCACCTGCACCATTCGGTGATCGACCGTGCCACGGGCCGCAATGCCTTCACGCGCGAGGAGCCCGCATCTGGCACCACCGTGCTGGACGCGCAGCACACCCTGTCGGCGGTGGGCGCGCAGTGGCTGGCCGGTTTGCTGGAGCACGCGCCCGCCCTGGCGGCGCTGTGCTCGCCCACGGTCAATGCCTACGGCCGCTTTCGCCCCAACGCCCTGGCGCCGCAGGCCGTGCTGTGGGGTCGCGACAACCGGGGCGCCATGCTGCGCGTGGTGGGCGGTGCCGGTGATGGGGCCACCCGCATCGAGAACCGCCTGGGCGAGCCCTCGGCCAACCCCTACCTCACCATGGCCGCACACATCCACGCGGGGCTGGACGGCCTGCGCCGCGGTCTGCAGCCACCCACGGCCACCGAGGCGCCTTACGCCGAGCAGGGCCAGGCGCTGCCCAAGTCCCTGGCCGAGGCCCTGGCGGCGCTTGTCGGCAACGCTGCACTGCGCGGCGGGCTGGGGGACAACGTGGTCGACTGGTTTGCACGCCTGAAGGCCAGCGAGGTGTCGCGGCACGAGGCCGCCACCGACAAGACCGAATGGGACCGCCGAGAGTACTTCGGCCGTCTCTGAAACGCGACTGAACTGGAGTCCACCCCCTTGAAGATCCTCGAAACCCTGGCCAAGGCCTGCGCGGTGCTGGCCGGTGTGCTGCTCACCGGCATCACCTTGATGACCTGCGTCAGCCTGATCGGCCGCAACACCACCGGTTGGACCCTCGTGGGCGACTTCGAGCTGTCGGGCTCAGCGGCCGGTGCAGCCATCGCGCTCTTCATGCCTTGGTGCCAGGTGCGGCGGGCCAACATCATCGTGGACTTCTTCACCGCCAAGGCCTCCGAGCGCACCACCCGCGCCCTGGACCGCCTGGGGGCGCTGGTGCTGGCGGTGTGCATGGGCCTGCTCGCCTGGCGCTCCGGTATTGGCGGCATCAACGCCTGGAAGAGCGGTTCGGGCTCGATGATGCTGGGCTTTCCCGAGTGGGTCGTCTACGTCTGCATGGTGCCGCCGCTGGCGCTCACGGCGGTGATCGGGCTGGTGCAGGCCTTCCGCGGTTTTGGCCAGGAGCGCACGGCATGAGCCCCATCGCCCTGACCGTCACCATCTTCGCCATCATGCTGGTGCTGATGGCGGTGCGCACGCCCATTGCCATTGCGATGTTCGCCGCCGGCGTGGCGGGCTACGTGGCCCAGGCCGGCTGGTTGCCGCTGGCCAATTTCCTCAACACGCAGGCGTTCGCCCGGTTTGCCAGCTATGACCTGAGCGTGATCCCGCTGTTCATCCTGATGGGCAACTTTGCCACCCAGGGCGGCATCAGCAAGGCCTTGTTCGAGTTTGCGGCCGCCGTCATGGGGCGCTTTCGCGGCGGTCTGGCGATGGCTGGCGTGCTGGCCTGTGCGGCGTTCGGCGCCATCTGCGGCTCCTCGGTGGCCACGGCGGCCACCATCACCTCGGTGGCACTGCCCGAGATGCGCCGCCACGGCTACTCCGGCCGTCTGGCCACAGGCACCCTGGCCGCAGGCGGTACGCTGGGCATCCTGATCCCGCCCAGCGTGCCCCTGGTCATCTACGCGATCTTGGCCGAACAGAACATCGCCAAGCTCTTTGCCGCGGCGATGATCCCGGGCCTGATCGCGATGCTCGGCTACATGGTGGCCATCGCCATCTATGTGCGGCTGGTGCCCGGCCAAGCGCCGGAGCATGACGAAGCGCCGCGCCTGACCCTCTCGGCGCTGTGGGGCATCGGCCCCATTGCCATCGTCTTCTTGATCGTCTTCGGCGGCATCTACACCGGCAAGTTCACGCCCACCGAGGGCGCGGCCGTGGGGGCGGCGGCCACCTTTGTTGCGGCCTTGCTCAAGCGTGAGATCACCTGGGCCAAGTTCAAGCAGTGTTTCTATTCCACGGCCGAGGCTTCGGCCATGATCTTCATGATCTTCCTGGGTGCCGACCTGATGAACGCCGCCCTGGCCCTGACCCAGGTGCCCGGACAACTGGCCGCCGTGGTGCAGGGCTGGGGCCTGGCGCCGCTGGCGGTGGTGGGCGCCATCCTGCTGTTCTACGTGGTGCTGGGCGCGGTGATGGACGAGCTGTCCATGCTGCTGCTCACCATTCCTATCTTCTTCCCCATGGTGATGGGCCTGGACTTCGGCATGCCCAAGGAGAGCGTGGCCATCTGGTTCGGCATCATGGTGCTGATGACGGTGGGCTTCGGCATGCTGGCGCCGCCCGTGGGCTTGAACGTCTACGTGGTCAACGCCCTGGCCAAGGACGTGCCGATTGCCGAGAGTTACCGCGGCGTGATGCCTTTCCTGATCAGCGATACGCTGCGCACACTGCTGCTGCTGTTCTTTCCGCCCATCTCGCTGTTCCTGGTCAAGTACATCAGCTGACCAGAGACCCTTTACCAGGCAAACCCGTCTTGTCCCCCGGCTGGTACGTCTTTACAGTCCGTTGGTCTTTGTTGCACCTTGTTCAGAAGGAGAGGTTTTCATGAAGCGTCGTCAATTCGTACAGGGCACCGCTGCCGCGGCGGTGCTCGGCGCGCCGCACCTGTCGGGCCTGGCCCAGCAGGCCGTGACGCTGAAGTTCCACACCTTCATGGCGCCGATGTCCAACGTCTGGCTCACCATGCACAAGCCCTGGATGGAGAAGGTGGAGAAGGACTCGGGCGGCCGCATCAAGTTCGAGGGCTACCCCGCCATGCAGCTGGGTGGCACGCCCGTGCAGCTGTACGACCAGGCCCGTGACGGCGTGGTGGACATCGTCTGGACGCTGCCGGGCAACACGGCGGGCCGCTTCCCGCGCATTGAAGTCTTCGAGCTGCCGTTCATGATGAACAACGCCGAGGCCACCTCCAAGGCCTACTGGGAGTATGTGCAGACCCAGGCGCCTGACGAGTTCAAGGAGACGCATGTCATCGCCCTGCACGTGCACGGCCCGGGCATGTTCCATTCGGCCACCAAGCAGATCAAGAGCGTGGGCGATCTGCGCGGCATGAAGGTGCGCGGCCCCACGCGGCAGATTACCAAGATGCTGGGTTCGGTGGGCGCCACGCCGGTAGGCATGCCGCTGCCGGCCATCACCGATGCCTTATCCAAAGGCACCATCGATGCCTGCGCCATTCCTTGGGAGGTGGTGCCGTCGATCAAGGTGCACGAGCTCACCAAGTTCCACAGTGAGTTCGACAACACGGGTGGCGCGCTCTACACCACCACCTTCGTGATGGCCATGAACAAGGCCAAGTACGACTCGCTGGCGCCCGATCTCAAACGCGTGATCGACGCCAACTCCGGCATGGCCGCTTCCGCCTGGCTGGGCAAGACCCAGCAAAGCAACGACCCGGCCGGCCGCAAGACGGCGGTGGACCGTGGCAACACCATCTACCAGTTCACGGCGGCGCAGCGCGACGAGTTCGTCAAGTTGTCCAGCAACGTGGATGACGAGTGGGTGGCCGACATGGACAAGCGCGGCTTCAAGGGCGCGCAACTGCTGTCCACTGCCAAGAGCTTGATCGCCAAGCACGGGCGGGGTTGAGCTCGCCAGCACGGTGCCCTGGCCGCGGGCAGGGGGCTGTAATCCGGGTCCTGCGGCCAAGCCGTCAGCCCTGGTGGACATCGCAAATTGTCCAGGTTCGACAACCATCTCTGGACTCACCCTTGGGGCGCCTCGGCGCCCCAAACTGTTTTCTGATGGCAATCGACCCAAAATTGGTGTGAACTTTTCCATACACCAGACCCGGCTTTCCCTCAGATTCCTGGCGCATGAGGGGTAAGTCCGTCTTGTTGAGCACCGTCGTTCGGCGTCTCTTACTTCTTTGGTGTCAACGCGCGCAGACACAGGCGCGCACGAATGAGGAGCCCCCGAATGATGAAGTTGTCCGTCTTGATGCTGGCCGCCCTGGTGGCCTCTGGCAGTGCCCTGGCTCAGGGTCGGCCAGACCTCGTGGATCAGTCGCTGCGCGGCGGCCGCGCGCAATTCGTGCCCGGCGAACTGCTGGTGCAGTTCAAGCCCGGCACCACCCGCGAGGCGCAGGCATCGGCCATGGCCTTCATCCGCGGGTCCAAGAAGGAGACCGTGAAGAACGCCTCGCAGCGCCGCGACGGCAAGGGCGACCTGCACCTGCTGTCCCTGCCGCCAGGCTTGCTGGTGGCGGATGCTTTCCGCTCCATAAGCCAGCTGGCCGACGTGGACTTTGCGGAGCCGAACTGGGTCTACCAGCATCAGGCGACGTCGAATGACCCCTACGTCACCACCAACACCGCTTCCAGCCAGCTTTGGGGCATGTACAGCGCCACAGCCCTGGCCGGTGGCAAGGCCAACATCTTTGGGATTGGCGCCACCACCGCGTGGAACGCCAACAAGACCAACTGCAGCAACGTCTACATCGGCATCATTGATGAGGGCTACATGTTCACGCATGAGGACCTCGCAGCCAACGCGGGCACCAACCCTGGCGAGATCGCCGGCAATGGCATTGACGACGACGGCAACGGTTTGGTCGACGATGTGTACGGATGGGACTTCGCTGGGAACAACAACACGGTGTTCGACGGCGTGGGTGACGACCACGGTACCCACGTTGCCGGCACGATTGCCGGCGTGGGCGGCAACGGCAAGGGTGTGGCCGGGGTGTGCTGGGGTGCCAAGCTTCTGGGAGCCAAGTTCCTGGGCAGCACGGGTGGCACGACAGCCAATGCCATCAAGTCGGTGGACTATTTCACCAATCTGAAGACGCGTGCGGTCAACCCGGTTCCGATCACGGCGACCAACAATTCCTGGGGTGGTGGCGGCTTCTCGCAGGCCTTGGCGGACGCGATCGAGCGTGCCAATGCAGCGGACATCCTGTTCATCGCCGCAGCTGGGAACAACGGCACGAACAACGATGTCACGGCCAGCTATCCATCGAACTACACCAGCGCCAACATCATTGCCGTGGCAGCCATCGCTTCAAACGGGACCTTGGCATCCTTCTCACAGTACGGCGCTGTGACGGTGGACATAGGCGCCCCTGGGGCAGGTATTTGGTCTACGGTCCCGAAGAGCAGCAAGGGCAAGGTCATCAGCGGCTACGCGAGCTACAACGGCACGTCGATGGCCACGCCGCACGTGACAGGTGCCGCAGCCCTGTACAAGGCGATCAACCCCAGCGCCACCGGCGCGCAGATCAAGGCTGCCATTCTTGGGAGCGCCACGCCGACGCCTTCCCTGTCCGGCAAGGTGAGCACGGGCGGCCGCCTGAACGTCAGCGGCTTCTGAGGCTCGTTCTCTCCCAGACCGGAGCCGGGCCCTGCGCCCGGCTTTTTTTTCCTGGGTGACACTGCCGCCCCATGTCCGCACCCCTGCCACGTCTGCTTTACCTCTTTGGCCTGGTCAACCTGGTCATCGGCACGGCGGCGTTCATGAACGCCGGGTTGCTGGTGCCCATGGCGCAGACCTTTGGGGTGGGCGTGGGGGCGGTGGGGCAGGCCACTACGCTGTATTCGCTGGCCACCGCGCTGCTGGCCCCGGCCTTTCTGGTGGCCACGGCCGGGCTGGCGCCGCGGGTGGCGCTGGCACTTGCGCTCGCGCTGTTTGCAACGGGCAATCTGGTCACCGCGCTGGCGCAGGACCTCACGGTGCTGCTGGCGGCACGTGTGCTGATGGGCTGCGGCTCGGCGGCCACCGCGCTCATGGCCGGGCTGGCCGTGGCGGTGGCGCCAGTGGAGCGCCGGGCGCAGGCGCTGTCGATCGTCTTCGTGGGCATGAGCCTGAGTTACGTGACGGGCATCCCGCTGGCCACCTGGGTGGGCCTGGGCTGGGGCTGGCGGCTGCCGGTGTGGGCGGCGGTGGTGCTCACGCTGCTGGCCGCCCTGGCCTTGTGGAAGGCCCTGCCCACCGCGCGGGCCAGCGTCAGCGGCCCATCCCTGAGCGGGGCCATCGTGTTGCTGCGCCAGCGTGCGGTGCTGTCGGTGTTCGTGCTCACCCTGGTCTACTTCATCGCCATCTTCTCGGTCTTCTCGTACATGGGCCCGGTGCTGAAGTCTCTCAGGCCCCTGGAGCCTGCCGCCCTCTCGGCGGTGATCTCGGTGTTTGGGGTGGCGGGCGTGATTGGGACGCTCAGCGGCGGCCGCGCCGCAGACCGCTGGGGCCCCCGACGCAGCCTCACCCTCAGCCTTTCGGGCTTGAGCCTGTGCCTGCTGGCTTTACCCCTGACGGCGGGCAACCTCCTTGCCATGGTCGCGGTGCTGATGGTCTGGGGCGTGAGCGGCTTCTCGATGATGGCGCCGCAGCAGGTGCGCCTGGCCCAGCTGGCTGGGCCGCAGACGCCGCTGGCCCTGTCGCTCAACAACTCCATGCTCTACCTGGGCATTGCATTGGGCGCGGCCGTGGGCGGCGTGGCGCTCGCGCACCTGGAGGCTCGCCACCTGCCTTGGGTGGGGGCGCCGTTTGCGTTGGCGGCCTTGGCCTGGATGCGCTGGAGTACGAGGCCGGACTGATGTGAACGCCTCCGGCGGTCCCGCTGGCATGGCGTCGGCACTGATGGGGACATCGACCCCGCGATCGCCTACACTGCGCAACGTTGGGTCTTCCAGTCGCCCCGACGACGCCGCATCCGGCGCTCTCAAAACCCTCGCGCCTTCGGACTGGTGGGCCCTCGGTGCCCCGGCACCGGATCCAGGCCCCAGCAGGCAGCGAACCACGGCCCCCCTACGGGCCCCTTCCTGAATGAACTTCACCGACCTCGGCCTGGCCGAGCCGCTCCTGCGCGCCGTACGCGATCAGGGCTACGACATCCCCACACCCATCCAGGCGCAAGCCATCCCCGCCGTGCTCAAGGGCGGCGACCTCATGG
>CAISJH010000026.1 GCA_903885585.1 uncultured beta proteobacterium | reverse complement strand
CTGACCTACAACAAGGACAACCAGGAAGACAAGGAGCCCTTGTTCGACACCGTGGACACGCTGCGCGACACCCTGCGCATCATGGCCGAGATGTGCGCCGGCATCGTGGTCAAGCCCGAGGCGATGGAACGCGCCGCCCTGCGCGGCTACGCCACCGCCACCGACCTGGCCGACTACTTGGTGAAGAAGGGCCTGCCCTTCCGGGATGCGCACGAGGCCGTGGCCCATGCCGTGAAGGTGGCCATTGGCCAAGGGGTGGACCTGGCGCAACTGCCGCTGGCCACGCTGCAGGGCTTCCACCCGTCCATCACGGACGACGTGTTCGAGGTGCTGACGCTGCGCGGCTCGATGAACGCCCGCCAGGTGCTTGGCGGCACCGCGCCAGATCAGGTGCGGGCGCAAGTGGCGCGACACCGCCAAAGACTCGGGTAGGCGCATGTCTCGCGGGCGCCGCTGGATCGCCCACCTGGACATGGACGCGTTCTACGCCTCCGTGGAGTTGCTGCGCTACCCGGAATTGAAGGGCCGGCCGGTGGTGATTGGCGGGGGCCGGCGTCACCAACCCGAGATGCTGGCCGACGGCACCAGGCGCTTCGCCACCTTGCGCGACTACGCTGGCCGCGGCGTGATCACCACCGCCACCTACGCCGCGCGGGACCTGGGCGTGCACTCCGGCATGGGCCTGATGAAGGCCTCCAAGCTGGCCCCGGACGCCGTGCTGCTGCCGGTGGACTTCGACGAGTACCGCCGGCTGTCGCGCGCCTTCAAGGCCGCCGTGGCCGAGGTGGCCCCGGTGATCGAGGACCGTGGCATCGACGAGATCTACATCGAGCTGACCGAGGTGCCTGGCGCCCAGGACGCCGTGGGCCACGACCCCTTCGGTGGCGTGCGCGCGCTGGCCCAGGAGATCCGCAACAACGTGCTGCGCCGCACCGGGCTGACCTGCTCGGTGGGCGTCACCCCCAACAAGCTGCTGAGCAAGATCGCCTCGGAACTGGACAAGCCCGACGGCCTGACCGTGCTGACCGAGGCCGACATCCCCATGCGCATCTGGCCGCTGGCGGCGCGCAAGGTCAACGGCATCGGCCCCAAGGCGGCCGACAAGCTGCTGGCCCTGGGCATCCGCACGGTGGGCGACCTGGCGGCCAGGCCGCGCGCCGAGCTGGTCGAGGCCTTCGGCCGCAGCTACGGCGCCTGGCTGCACGACGCGTCACACGGCCGGGACGACCGCCCGGTGGTGACCCACAGCGACCCCGTGTCCACCAGCCGCGAGACCACCTTCGAGCGCAACCTTCACGCCGTGCGCGACCGCGCCGCGCTGGGGGAGATCCTCACCCGGCTGTGCACCCAGGTGGCCCTGGACCTGCAGCGAAAGGGCTGGCGCGCCCGCACCATCGGCATCAAGCTGCGCTTCGAGGACTTCAAGACCGTGACGCGCGACCTGACGCTGCCAGAGCCCTTAGCCGACGGCGCCGACATCCGCCGCGCCGCGGGCGAATGCCTCAAGCGCGTGGACCTCGCGCGCAGCCTGCGTCTGCTCGGGGTGCGGGCGTCTTCGCTCACGCGGGGTTGAATTGCCCTGCCGCCTCCTCGCTTGGCCGGCAATTACAGTAGATCCACCCCTCTTCGCCTCTTCGCCTCTTCGCCCCGCGGCCTGAGCGCCTCACACCATTCAACCCTCCACACCGAGATCCCTTCCCATGCGCGTCTTCACTGCAGCACTGGCCACCGAGACCAACACCTTCGCGCCCGTGCCCACCGGACTGGCCTCCTTCAAGGACCGCGAATACTTCCCGGCCGGGCAGCACCCGGACCACATCACCGGCTCGGCCGGGCCGCTGTGGGCGCTGCGCGAGGTATCTGCGGCCAAGGGTTGGACGGTGATCGAGGGCATGGTGGCGTCGGCGCAGCCTGGCGGCACCACCACGCGACAAGCCTACGAGACGCTGCGCGACGAACTGCTGGCCGACCTGCGTGCGGCCCTGCCCGTGGACATGGCGCTGATCGGCCTGCACGGCGCCATGGTGGCCGACGGCTACGACGACTGCGAGGGCGACATGCTGGCGCGCGTGCGCGCCCTGGTGGGCCCGGACGCGGTGGTGGGCGCGGAGATCGACCCCCACAACCACCTGAGCAAGGCGATGGTGCAACACGCCGACGTGCTGGTGTCGTTCAAGGAGTACCCGCACACCGACGTGCTGGAGCGCGGGCGCGAACTGGTGGCGCTGTGCGAGGCCACGGCGCAGCGGCGCATCCGGCCGGTGGCCGCGGTGGTGGACTGCCGGATGGTGGTGCCCTTCCACACCACGCGCCAGCCCGCACGCGGCCTGGTGGACCGCATCCAGGCCATGGAGGGGCGCGACGGCGTGCTGTCCATCTCGCTGACCCACGGCTTCTCGCTGGGCGATGTGCAGGACATGGGCACCAAGGTGCTGGTGTACTGCGATGGCATGGCGTCGCCGGCCGCGGCTCTGGCCCAGGCGCAAACCCTGGCGCAGACCCTGGCCGACGAGATCATCGGCATGCGCGACCAACTGGCCGTGCGCTACCTGTCCATCGACGAGGCGCTGGACGCCGCGCTGGCCTTCGACGGCGCACCCGTGGTGCTGGCCGACCGCGCCGACAACCCCGGCAGCGGCGCGCCGGGCGACTCCACCTTCATCCTGCGCCGCATGCTGGAGCGTGGCATCACCGGCGCTGCCATCGGCCCGATGTGGGATCCGGTGGCCGTGCGCACGGCCTTCGAGGCGGGCGAAGGCGCCCGCCTGACGCTGCGCGTGGGTGGCAAGATCGGCCCGGCCTCGGGGGACCCGCTGGACCTGGCCTGCACGGTGAAGGCACTGCGCACCGAGCACCAGATGGCGGGCCTGAGCGGCGCTCCGATTGCCGTGGGCGACGCGGCCTGGGTGGAGGCCGCAGGCGTCGACATCGTGCTGATCAGCCTGCGCCGCCAGGCCACGGGCACCAATGTCTTCACCGACCTGGGCTGCGAGCTGTCACAACGCAAGATCGTGGTCGTGAAGTCGGCCCAGCACTTTCACGCCTCCTTCGCCAAGGTAGCAAAGCAGGTGCTCTACGTCGGCGCGCCTGGCGCGGCCACGCCCTTTCTGCACACGCTGGACTACCGCAAGATCCAGCGCCCGATCTGGCCGCTGGATGCGGTGGACGCAGTCAAGTAGGTGCAGACAAAGCGGCGGGATGCGTCATCGGCTGACACGCGTTGTCAGCCCTGCAGATGACACGCCGACCAGCGCCCCGGTGCCACCTCCTTGAGCTGAGGCGCCTCCTGCCGGCAGCGTTCGGTGGCGTGGGGGCAGCGGGGGTGGAAGTGGCAGCCTGAAGGGGGGTCCAGCGGTGAGGGGATCTCGCCCGT
>CAISJH010000025.1 GCA_903885585.1 uncultured beta proteobacterium | reverse complement strand
GTCAGCCACTTCGGACGGGTCGCCCAGGCGCTTCATGGGGGTGCGGCCCAGGATGCGCTGGCGTGAGTCTTCGCTGGTGAGCACTGCTGCACGCGCGAGTTCCGTGGCGATGGTGCCCGGGCCCACGGCGTTGACGCGGATATGCCTATCGGCCAGGGCGAGTGCCATGGCCCGTGTGAGCTGGTCGATTGCGCCCTTGCTGGCGTTGTAGCTGGCAATCGACGGGATGGCCATGGCGCCGTTCACCGAACTCATGTGGACGATGGCGCCGAAGCCTTGCCCCCCCCGGTTGGCTGCCATGGCCCGTGCCACGGCTTGACCGACCAGGAAGGCACCCTTGAGGTTGACGGCGATCACCGCGTCCCAGTCGGTCTCGCTGACCTCCAGGAAGTCCGCGGCGCGGAAGATACCGGCATTGCTGACCAGTCCGTCCACGTGGCCCAGCGCGGCCAGGGTGGCGGCTAGCGCATCGTCCACCTGCGCTTTCCGGGACACATCACAGTGCAGGTAGACCGCCCGGCCGCCCTGAGCTTGCAGTTGCGCAGCCAGGGCTTGTCCCGGGGCATCGGCCACATCCCACAAGGCCACGGCCGCACCGTCCTGGACCAGTCTCCTGGCACAGGCTTCGCCAATGCCCTGCGACGCGCCGGTGATGATCACCACGCGCCCGTCTAGGCCGAAGTTCAAAGCGTTGCTCATCTCGCTGGGTTTGCTCATCAGCCCTGTGCTTGCCGGCGCGGGTCCGGAATTCAGTCGTCGTGGTCCTGTTCAGCGCTCGAAGCCCTGGCGGCCTTGCGCAGGGCCACGGCGTCTTGCATGGCCACGTCGCCATGCCCCAGGCGGAACACCTGCACCGTCTCGGCCACGGTGGAGGCCTGGCCTTGCAGTTGCATGGCGCTGGCGGCAATCTCCTCCACCAGCGCGGCGTTCTGCTGGGTGATGTTGTCCATCTGCGCCATTGCCTCGTTGATCTGCGAGATCCCAGACAACTGCTCGCGGGCGCCGGAGCTGATCTCCGAAATCATCGTGCCCACCTGACGTACCGACTCCAGGGCGTCGCGCATGGTCTGTTGCGCGGCCTCGGTGAGCCGATTGCCCGCCAGCACCTTGTCGGTGGACTCGTCGATGAGCTGCTTGATCTCCTTGGCTGCACCCGTGGTGCGCTGTGCCAGGGCGCGCACCTCGGCGGCCACGACGGCGAAGCCCCGTCCTTGCTCGCCGGCGCGCGCAGCCTCCACGGCGGCGTTCAGCGCCAGGATGTTGGTCTGGAAAGCGATGCTGTCGATCACCTGGATGATCTCGCCGATGCGGTGTGACGACTCGCTGATGCGGTGCATGGTGTCGGTCACCTGGCCGACGGCCTCGCTGCTGCGCTGGGCCACGCCGATGGTCTGCTCGGCCAGCACGGCGGCTTGCTGCGCGGAGTCCACGCTCAGTTTGACAGTGCCGGTGATCTGCTCCATCGATGCGGCGGTCTCCTCCAGGCTGGAGGCCTGCGACTCGGTGCGTGACGACAGATCCTGGTTGCCAGCTGCGATCTCGGCCGTGGCATCGCGCATGTGCTCCACCTCGGTGCGGGCATCACGCACGATGGACTGCAGGTTCACGTTGAGTTGGCTCAGCGCCCGCATCAAGCGGCCGATGTCATCGTTGCGCGACACGTCCAGCTTCTGAGTCAGGTCGCCCGCCGCCATGCGATTGGCGAACTTCACCAGGTCTTGCAGCGGCGCAATGGTCATTCGCCGCAGTTGCCAGCCGCCGAGCAGACCGAGCACCAGGGCCAGACCGGCCTCGCCCACCATCATCCAGGGTCCGGTGAGCTGCCGCGTCACCAGCACGCAGCCGGCGATGGCCAG
>CAISJH010000024.1 GCA_903885585.1 uncultured beta proteobacterium | reverse complement strand
GTGCAGCAGCTGGCAGAGGCCCTGGAACTGGCCATCAAGGCCGGTCAGTCACCGGTGGAACTCGCGCCGCTTTTGGACACCCTCCAGCAGAGTCTGGACCCGCTGGTGCAGGCCA
The DNA here is from genome assembly GCA_903885585.1 of uncultured beta proteobacterium. GTDB lineage: Bacteria > Pseudomonadota > Gammaproteobacteria > Burkholderiales > Burkholderiaceae_C > Rubrivivax. The sequence continues at coordinate 3,364 of CAISJH010000024.1, read as the reverse complement.
TCGCGCAACGGCTGCCCCAGGTGCAGGTCGTCACACCTGCGGCCCCGGTGGCTATCGACGAGGCTGAACTCTCGCGGGTGACGCAACGCCTGCGCGGGTTGCTGGCCGATATGGACTCCGACGCCACTGACTGGCTGGAGCGGCACCGTGGCGTCTTGTCAAGTGCCTTCCCCGCGCACCTGTCTGCCATCGAGTCTGCACTGCAGGCCTTCGAGTTTGACGCTGCCGCTGAACAGCTGGCCGCGGGCATGGCCGCCCGCGCAGCTGCCTGAGCCGTCCGCAGCTACTGTCCTGGGTCACCATCCCGTGTCACATCCGACTACTTCAAGCCCCCCCCAGGGGTCAACGCCTGCCACCATCATCGGCCTGAACAGCGCCGATTCGATCCTCCTCACCCGGCGCCTCATCGACCTCGTGCTGGGTACCTTGGCGCTGGTGCTGTTCATCGCCGCGATCTTGCCGCGCACCCTGGCCAATCCAGGAGGGGTAGGGCTGGCTGTTTCGGTCGCTGCGTTGATCATCCTGGGCGCGCGCGTTCTGTGCCAGCGCGGCCACCCTCGCATGGCGATGTGGGTGTTGGCGTCTACGTTTTGGGTGGTTTTGGGAGGTCTAGCCTCGGCGAGTCAGAAACCCACTGTGATGGCCTTGCCCATGATCGGGCTGCTGCCCGCCGTGGCGGCGGTGGCTGGGGTCCGCTCGGCCCTGGGGTTCGGGGTGTCGTTCGTCATCCTGATCGGTGGGCTCACCTTTGCGCGGGAGGCTGGTGTTGGTCTGCAGGTCCTGTTTCCTCAGAGGCCCGTAGGTGAAATCCTGACGCTGGCGGCGGGGTTGTTGATTGCAATCCTGCCGCTGAGCATCGTGCTGCGCTCCATCGCCGCATCGCAGGAGCGCATGCGGTCCTTCGCCGAGATCAGTGCAGACCGCTATTGGGAAACCGATGCCGAGTACCGCTACACCGCCTTTTGGGGCCGTGACATGACCGAGGCCGAGTTGCGGCAGCGTCTGGGGCGCACGCCTTGGGAGGCCAACCCGACCACCGACCCGGAGACCCTGCGGCTCATAGACGCCTATCGGCAGAAGCTCGCCGCCCGCCAATCCTTTAAGGACTTCGAGTACCGGCATGTCGATGTCAACAACGGGGTCGTGTGGACGATGAGCGTCTCGAGCGTACCCATGCTCAACGCAAGGGGTGAGTTCATCGGGTACCGCGGTTGCACCAGGGACATCAGCTGGCGCAAGCAGAAGGAGGCTGAGCTGGAAGTTGCCCGTCAGGCGGCCGAGAGCGCTGCACTGGCCAAGAGCGATTTCCTGGCCAACATGAGCCACGAGATTCGCACGCCGATGAATTCCATTCTCGGCATGAGCCATCTGCTGCTGAATACTGAAACGACGCCGCGCCAGCGGGAGTATTTGGCCAAGATCCAGTCTTCAGGCCAGCATCTGTTGGGTCTGATCACTGACATCCTTGACTTTTCCAAGGGCGAGTCTGGCAAGCTGGATATCGAACGCGCGCCGTTCATGCTGAAAGGCATGCTGACACGGGTGGAAGGTCTTGTGCGCCAGAAGGCCGCAGCAAAAGGTCTGGCGCTGAAGTTCGACATTGCCCCAGATGTGCCCGAGGTGCTGGTGGGTGACGCCGGGCGCGTGGGACAGATCCTTGTCAACTACACCTCCAACGCCGTCAAGTTCACTGAGCGGGGCGAGATACGCGTCGCGCTGAGCGTGCGCGAGCGCACGGCGGACGCCGTGCTGCTGCACGCGGCCGTCACCGACACCGGCATTGGCTTGACGCCGGAGCAGCTCGGCCGGATGTTCCAGCACTTTCATCAGGCAGACACCTCCACCACGCGCAGATTCGGTGGCACCGGACTGGGTCTGTCCATCAGCAAGAAACTGGCGGAGCTGATGGGTGGAGAGGTCGGCGTGCAAAGCGTGCATGGGCAGGGCAGCACCTTCTGGTTCACCGCCTGGCTGGATGCGGGCACGCCGGACATGTTGGCCGAGCCCAACGGTAATGACGATCTGTGGCCTGCGCCGCTCGACCAAGCGCCCGATGCTGCACCTTCGCCGGTAACGGCACCTGCACCAACCTTGGCGTTGGCCATCGATGAAACGCAGTTGGCAGAGGTCACCCAGCGTTTGCGCGATCTGCTGTCCGACATGGACTCCGAAGCTGCCGACTGGTTCCAGGCGCACATCGCATTACTGGAAGGCGCCTACCCCGGCCATGCCAAGTCGGTACGGGAGGCGCTGGAAGCCTTTGAATTTGACCTTGCCGTCACACACCTTGACGCGGCCGTCGCCGCAAGGAATGCCGCCACATGACTCATCCCGCCCCGCCTGCGGCGCCCTCAGAGCGCAAGACCATCCTCGTGGTGGACGACACACCGGACAACCTCAGCCTGATGTCCGGCCTGCTGAAGGAGGAGTACCGCGTCAAGCTGGCCAACAGCGGAGAAAGAGCGCTCAAGGCCGTGCAGGGTGACAGCCCTCCCGACCTGATCCTGCTGGACATCATGATGCCCGGTATGTCTGGATACGAGGTGTGCGAGGCCCTGAAGGCCGACCCCAAGACGCAGTCGATCCCGGTCATCTTCCTCACGGCCATGTCGGCGCCGGAGGATGAGCAAAAGGGGCTGGAGCTGGGCGCGGTGGACTACGTCACCAAGCCGATCAGCCCGTCGCTGTTTCTGGCCCGTGTGCGCAACCACTTGGCCATGCGCTCTCAGGCGCAGGAGCTCGAGCGCTGGGCGCTCACGCTGCAGGCCCGGGTGGCCGAGGGCGTGGCCGAGGTGGAGCGGCTGGGGCGATTACGGCGCTTCTTCTCACCCGCCGTGGCCGACCTGCTGTTGACCGACTCTGCGCAAGACCCGCTGGCCCCACGGCGGCGCGAGATCGTCGTGGTGTTTCTGGACCTGCGCGGCTACACGGCCTTCACCGAGGCCTACGGGGCCGACGTGGTGATGCAGGTGCTGGGCGAGTTTCATGCCGCGATGGGCGAGCTGATCATGGCCTTTGGCGGCACGCTGGAGCGCTTTGCCGGTGACGGGCTGATGATCTTCTTCAACGACCCGATCGAGATCCCCGACCCGGCCGGCACGGCGATCGCCATGTGCGTGAAGATGCAGCAGCGCTTTGTGGAGCTGCAGGCGCTGTGGGAGAGCCGGGGCTACAGCCTGGCCATGGGCATCGGGCTGGCCAAGGGGCAGGCCACCATTGGCGGCATCGGTTTTGAAGGTCGACGCGACTACGGCGCCATCGGCCGCGTCACCAACCTGGCGGCCCGCCTGTGCGGTGAGGCCAAGGGCGGGCAGATCCTGCTGTCGGCCGAGGTGGCACAGGCCTCGCAGGCCGGCGTTGCCGT
>CAISJH010000023.1 GCA_903885585.1 uncultured beta proteobacterium | reverse complement strand
GTTGCCGGGCTCCTTGAGCACGTGCACCAGCAGGTAGGACAGCAGCGCCGAGGCGATGAAGTTGAACATGATGGTGGTGATGACCACGTGGCTGCCGCGCCAGGCCTGCAGCGCAGCCGGCACCGCCGCCCAGGCCAGCCCGAACAGCGCAGCCGCCAGCACCAACATGGGCAGCATGGCCCAGGCCGGCAGGTGGGATGACCAGGCCAGGGCGGCCAGGCCCGCGCCCAGCCCGCCCATCATGGCCTGGCCCTCGCCGCCGATGTTGAACAGCCCGCCATGAAAGGCCACGGCCACGGCCAGCCCCGTGAAGACAAAGGTGGTGGCGTAGTACAGCGTGTAGCCGATGCCGGCCTTGGACCCAAAGGCGCCCTTGACCAGCAGCGCCAGCACCTGTGCGGGCTGGAAGCCGGCGGCCAGCACCACCAGGCCGGCCACCAGCAGCGCCAGCGCCAGGTTGAGCAGCGGCAGGGCCAGCAGGTCCATCCAGCGCGGCAGTTCCTGGGGGGTGCTCATGCGGTGACCCTGGCCGCCCCAACGCTGCCGTCAGGCCGATCGGCGCCAGCGACTCCAGCGACGCCCTCGGCGGCGCGGCTGTCCTTGCCGCTGGATGACGCTTCAGTGGCTGCACCTGCCGCCACGCCGCCCATCAACCGCCCCAACACCGCCTCGCTGCACTGCTCAATGGGCAGCTCGCCCGTGATGCGCCCGCCGTTCATGACCAGCACGCGGTCTGACAGCGCCAGGATCTCGTCCAGCTCCGACGACACCAGCAGCACCGCCCCGCCGGCGTCGCGCAGGGCGCGCAGGCGGGCGTGGATGAACTCGATGGCGCCAATGTCCACGCCGCGCGTGGGCTGGCCCACCAGCAACACCTGCGGGGCTTGCGCTGCCTCGCGCGCCAGCACCAGCTTCTGCTGGTTGCCGCCGCTGAACTTGGCGGTGCGCAGCAGCGGGGCGCGCGGGCGGACGTCGTAGCGCTCCATGGCCTGCGCGCAGTCGTCCTGCATCACCCGCCGGCGCAGCCAGCCGCGCGGGCCGTAGCGGCGCAGTCTCTGATAGCCCAGCACGGCGGACTCCCAGGCGGCAAAGGGCAGCACCAGGCCGCGGCGGTGGCGATCCTCCGGCACGTGGGCCAGGCGCAGGGTGCGCGCGGTGGTGGGGTCCAGCCACTTCGCGGTTGCGAAGCGTCGCCCGCCCAGCGCGAGGGTGCCCGTCTGGGGCACCGCCAGACCGGCCAGCACGTCCAGCAGCTCGCTTTGCCCATTACCCGAAACCCCGGCCACGCCCACGATCTCGCCAGCTCGCAGCGTCAGCGACACGTCCTGCAGGCGGGGCACGCCTTGCGCATCGTCCAGGCACAGGCCTTGGACCTCCAGCAGCGGGGTGCTGATGGTCTGCGCTTGACGGATGCCCGTGCCGCCAGACGTGGCCACGAGCGTCTCGGTCGGCATGGCGGTGGGCACTCCGGCGGGTGGGGTCGTCGCCCGGCCCAGCTTCACCGGCCGCCCCACCATGGCTTGCGCCAGCGAGTCCAGCGTCACCTCGCCAATGGGCCGGTCCAGCACCACCTGCCCGGCGCGCATCACCGTGACCGCATCGCACAGCGCCAGCACTTCCTTGAGCTTGTGCGTGATCAGCAGCACCGTGGTGCCCTGCGCGCGCAACTGCCGCAAGGTGCCGAACAGGGCCTGCGTTTCTTGCGGCGTGAGCACGGCGGTGGGTTCGTCCAGGATCAGGATGCGTGCGCCTCGGTACAGCGTCTTCAGGATCTCCAGGCGCTGGCGCTCGCCCACGGGCAGTCGCGACACGGGGGCATCCAGCTGCACATGCAGTCCGGTGTCGGCCATCAGTGTTTCGAGTCGCGTTCGCGCCTGATCGCGGGCGCGCCCCAGATGCCAGTCCGGCTCGGCGCCCAGCATCACGTTGTCCAGCGCGCTGAAGTCCTCCACCAACATGAAGTGCTGGTGGACCATGCCGATACCCAGGGCGATGGCCTGGCGGGAGTCGGCGATTCGCGCGGGCTGCCCCTGGACCTCGATCTCGCCACTGTCGGCGGGATGGAAGCCGTACAGGATCGACATCAGCGTGCTCTTGCCGGCGCCGTTCTCGCCGACGATGCCGTGCACCGTGCCCGCAGCCACCGTCAGATCCACGCCACGGTTGGCGTGCACGGTGCCAAAGCGCTTGTCGATCCGCCGCATGCGGACGGCGGGCGACCTCACCTCAGATGCTCACTTGCAGGCGTTGTTCGCCATGAAGTCGATGACCTTGATCTTGCCGCTGACGATGTCGGCCTTGGCGGCATCGACCTTCTTCTTCATGTCGGCGCTCACCAGCTTGGCGTTGTGCTCGTCCATCGCGTAGTCCACGCCGCCTTCCTTCAGGCCCAGCGACACCACGCCCGGCTTCACGCCCTTGAAGGCGTTGTACACCGCCACGTCCACACGCTTGACCATGGAGGTGAGCATGGTGCCGGGCTGCAGGTGGTTCTGGTTGCTGTCTACGCCAATGGCCAGCTTGCCCGCGTCCTTGGCGGCCTGGTAGACGCCAATGCCGGTGCCGCCAGCGGCGGCGAACACCACGTCCACACCGCCCGCAAACTGCGTCTTGGCCAACTCGGCGCCGCGCGCGGGGTCGTTCCAGGCCGAGGGCGTGGTGCCGGTCATGTTGGCGCTGACCTCGGCCTTGGGGTTGGCGTACGTGGCGCCCTGCTCGTAGCCACACTGGAACTTGCGGATCAATGGGATGTCCATTCCCCCCACGAAGCCCACCTTGCCGGTCTTGCTGGCCATGGCAGCCATCATGCCCACCAGGAAGCTGCCCTCGTGCTCCTTGAACACGATGCTCTGCACGTTGGGCAGCGGCACCACGGAGTCGATGATCGCGAACTGCAGCTTGGGAAAGTCCTTCGCCACTTTCTCCAGGGTGGAGCCCTGCGAGAAGCCGATAGCCACGATCGGGTTGGCGCCGCGCTCGGCCATACGGCGCTTGGCCTGCTCGCGCTGCGTCGGGTTGGTGATCTCGAACTCCAGGTAGGGCTTGCCAGCCTCCTTCTTCCACCGCTCGGCCCCGTCGAAGGCGGCCTGGTTGAAGGACTTGTCGAACTTGCCGCCCATGTCGTAG
>CAISJH010000022.1 GCA_903885585.1 uncultured beta proteobacterium | reverse complement strand
CGGTCCCACGGCCACGCCGTGGGCAGCGCTGTGGCCGTTCTTCAGGTAGCTGAGCAAGGCGGTCTCGCTCCAGGGCAGGGTGCGGCGGTTCAGCGCAGTGAGTGACGGCGCATGCCAGCCGTCCACCCAGGCGCCCGAGAGATAGGCGCTGCCGGTCTTCTCGGCACCCATCGCATCGCGTGGCGTGTGGCAGGCGCCGCAGTGGCCCGGGCCGTTCACCAGCGCTTCGCCGCGTTGCCAAAGTGCCGCATCCACGCTCGCGGGGAGGGCGGCCAACGTGGCTGCGGGGATGGGCCGGGGGCCGGGCTGCAGGTGCAGCGCGTTCCACAGGTGCATCAGCGGGCGAAGGTTGAAGGGGGCGCGCAGGTCGGCGGCCGGGGTGGCCTGGGCTACCGCCGGCTGGGCCATCAGGTGGGCGTAGAGCGCGGTCAGCTCGTCATCCGTCATGCGCGTGAAGGCGGTGTACGGGAAGGCGGGGTAGAGCATGCGCCCGTCGTGCGACACGCCCTCGCGCATGGCGCGCTGGAAGGCGCTGAAAGACCAGCGACCGATCCCGGTGGCGGGGTCGGGCGTGAGGTTGGTGGCGTAGACGGTGCCGAAAGGTGTTTCCAGTGCGCGGCCGCCGGCATAGGCTGCACCGCCCTCGGCCGTGTGGCAGCCCGCGCAGTTGCCCAGGGCCGCGAGCTGGCGGCCGCGTTCCAGGGTCTCGGCGCTGTAGACCGTAGCCGCGTTCACACCCGTGAGGGGCGCGAGTGCCGGGCGGGAGGCGACCAGCCCGGCCAGACCCGCCAGCGCTGCGAAGGCACCGGTGACCAAGGCCAGCGCCCGAGCCCAGGCGGGCTTGGCGCGCGGGGCGCCCAAGGGCGCGGGGATGGTGCTGTTTGGCACCACTTCCTCGATCCAGGCCGGCGGCGAGGCTGTGCGCGACGGGCCCGCATCAACCCCTGGGCCGGCGCTGTGCGCACCTGCGTCGCCCGGTGTACCCGGCGGGACGACGCCACGACCGTCCGGCCCAGCGGCTGCCAAGCCATTGGCGCCAGGCGGGTAGGGGTTGCTCGGCACCTGCGCCGCGGATCCATCCGCCAGCGGGTTCAGCGCCGCGCGCACCACCTCAGGCGTGAAGGGCGGCTGCCGAAAGCGCACGCCGGTGGCGTCGAAGATGGCGTTGGCGATGGCCGCCGTGCCCGGCACCGAGGACGACTCGCCCGCGCCGAGCACGGGTTCGCCCGGGCGGGGCGGCACCACCACCTCGATCACCGGCACCTGCCGGAAGCTCAGGATGGGGTAGCTGCCCCATTCCCGGCTGGTCACGGTGCCGGCCTCGGGCTCCACCGCCACCTGCTCCTGCAGCGCGCGGCTGGTGGTCTGCACCACGTTGCCATGCACCTGGTGCGTGACCCCGGCCGGGTTGACCATGGCGCCGGCGTCATGGCCCACCACCACGCGGCTGACGTGCACCTCGCCCGTGAGCTTGTTCACCTCCACGTCGGCCACCCAGGCCGACCAGGCCGCGCCGAAACCGGGGAACTTGCTGTGGATGTAGCGGGCATAGGCCAGGCCCTGGCCCTTGAGGGTGACGCCGTCGTCGCTGCGCTGCCGCGGCTCCACGTGGGGCTGCCAGCCGGCGCGCTCGGCGGTCTCGCGCAGCAGCTCGGCCGCGCGTGGGTCGTCCAGATGTTTCAGGCGGAAGGCCAGCGGGTCTTCGCCCTGGGCGTGTGCCAGCTCGTCGACGAAGCTCTCGTGGGCGAAGGAATTCGGCAGGGCCGACACCCCGCGCAGCCAGGAGGCGCGCAGGAGGGGCGGCATGTCGTTGACCGTCACCTTCAGGTTCGGCACCTGGTAGGGCGGCACGGAGGTGCGGTCGCCCATGGCATAGGCCTGCGCGGTAGCGGCCACGCGGCCGGTGAGCAGCAGCGCCAGCGTGGGCGCGGCGTTGCTGGGGTAGCAGGTCTCGAAGTCCCAGCCCTGCAGCCGCCCGTCGGTGCCCACCGAGCCGTCCACGTCCATCAGCTGCGCGGCGCCCTTGGGCTCCCACTGGTGCTCCTGCTCGCGCGTGAGCTGCACGCGCACGGGCCGGCCCACGGCGCGCGACAGCAGCGCCGCGTCGGCCGTCACGTCGTCGGCGCCGTTGCGGCCGTAGCAGCCCGCCGCCTCCAGGCGCACCACGTCCACGACGGTGTCGGGCAGGCCGGTCAGTAGGGCGAGATCGGCGCGCAGCACGTGGGGGTTCTGCGTGCCGCTCCAGACGCGCAGTTTTATGGCGTCCGCTGCAGTTCCCGGTGAGTCGCCTTGCGTCGCGTCGTCAGTGACCCAATGCGCCACGGCGCACGACGGGCCGATCGAGGCGTGCATCTGATACGGCCAGACGTACCGGCTTTGCAGGCGCAGCGGTGCCTCGGCGTTGGCTGACGCCACATCGCCGCGCTCGGCCACCACGCGCGGCGTGGCGGGGTTGGCGCTCAAGGCGCTGGCCAGGTCTTGCAGCGGTGGTTGGGCCGGCCAGTCGCCCCAGTCCAGCCGCAGGGCGCGCGTGGCAGCCTCGGCCTGTTCTTCCCGTTCGGCCACGATGCCGACGAAGTCGCCTTCGCGCACGATGGCCACGATGCCCGGCAGGTGGGCCACCGAGGACTCGTCCACCGCGCGCAGCGTGCGGCCGATGAACTCGCCATGGTCGGCCCCCGCGTAAGGCGGGCGCACCACGCGGCCGTGCAGCATGCCGGGCACGCGCACGTCGTGCACGAAGGCGGCCTCGCCCAGCACCTTGGCGGGGATGTCCACGCGTGGCAGGCTCTGGCCCGCCACTGTCCACTCGGCACTGGGTTTCAGCGGCGTGGTCGGGTCCAGCACCAGGCGGATGTGCTGGCCGCGCAGCAGGGTGGGGATGTCGGCGGCGCTGTCTTCGGCCGCCTGCGCCCGCAGCCAGGCGCGGGCCTGCGCGGCGGCGCGCTTGAGCGGGTCCGAGGCGATTTGCAGCGTGGCGCTGGCGATCGTGGGGCCCTGATTGGGCGCGCGGGCGGTGTCGCCCAGCAGCATGACCACGCGCTCGAAGGGCAGCTCCAGTTCCTCGGCCACCAGCTGGCCCAGCGCGGTGGCGATGCCGGTGCCCAGGTCCACCTTGCCGCCCAGGCCGTTGGCGCTACCGTCGTCCCACAGCGCCAGCAGGATCTCCACGCCCTCGGCCGGGTTGCCCGGCACCATGGGCGGCTGGCCGGGGGCGGGCGGGGCCGGCGGGGGTGGGTCGCGCACCACCAGCAGCACGCCCTGGGCTTCCAGGAAGCCGGCGCGGGTGCGGGGGGCGTGGGCGGCGCGCATCGCAGCTATCAGCGTGCGGCGGAGGTGGGTGCCGCAGCAGCAGCGGACTGCGCCGGCCCGGTCGGCGGCTCGGTGGGCCCAGGGCCTGATGCCATTCCACTCCGCGTCGCTCCCGCCATCTTGGCTTCAGCCAGGCGTTGTGCTGCCAGGCGCACCGCCTGCAGGATCTCCACGTGTGCCCCGCAGCGGCATAGGTTGTGCGACAAGGCCTCGCGGATCTGCGCGTCGGTGGGCTGCGGGCTGCGGCGCAGCAGGGCCACGGTGGCCATCACCATGCCGTTGGTGCAATAGCCGCACTGGGCGGCCTGTGCGTCGATGAAGGCCTGTTGCACGGGGTGCGGCGCTTCACGGCCCCCCAGTCCTTCCAGCGTGGTGATCTCCCGCCCGGCCACGCCTGCGGCCGGAATCACGCAGGCCCGGGCCACGCGGCCGTCCACCAGCACCGTGCAGGCGCCGCACTGCCCCAGCCCGCAGCCGAACTTCGGGCCGTTGCACAGCGCGTCGTTGCGCAGCACCTGCAGCAGGGTGGCGCCTGGCGACGCGCCCTGGGTCTCGAACCATTGCCCGTTGAGCTGGAAGCTCAGGGCGCGTGGGTGCTGAGGGGGGCGCTCGGGCGGCGAGGCAGGTGACACAGGCTCGGCCATGGGCGGCAGGCGCTTGTTCTCACATCGACAGGTAGGCCCGCCGCACCTCATCGTCGGCAGCCAACTCCCGCATGGTGCCCTGGTAGCGGATCTGGCCCTTCTCCAGCACGTAGGCGCGGTCCGAGACCAGCGTGGCGAAGTGCAGGTTCTGCTCGGACAGCAGGATGCTCACACCCGCGGCCTTGAGCTCCAGGATCATCTGCACCATGCCCTCGACGATGACCGGGGCCACGCCTTCGCTGGGTTCGTCCAGCAGCACCAGATACGGGTTGCCCATCAGGGTGCGCGCCACGGTCAGCATCTGCTGCTCGCCTCCGCTCATGCGGCCGCCTGGGCGGTCGGGCATCTCGCCCAGATTCGGGAAGAGCTTGAAAAGCCGCTGCGGGGTCCAGGGCTCCAGCATCTGGCCTTGCGGTCCCATGCGCGGCGGCTGGCGGCCCACCTCCAGGTTCTCCAGCACGGTGAGGTCGGTGAAGATGCGGCGGTCTTCTGGCACGTAGCCGAGGCCGGCCGAAGCGATGGCGTGCGACTCCAGGCGCGAGATGTCACGGCCCATGAACTGCACTTGGCCGCGGCGCTTTTCCACCATGCCCATCACGGTCTTGAGCGTGGTGGACTTGCCTGCGCCGTTGCGGCCCATCAGGGCCACCACCTCGCCCGGGCGCACCTGCAGCGAAATGTCAAAGAGGATGTGCGCGCCGCCGTACCAGGCCGACAGCGACTTCACGTCCAGCAGGGGTGCGGTATCGGTCATGTGTCCTGGCGCTCGAAGGTCTTGCCGGTGCCGAGGTAGACCTCCTGCACCTTGGGGTGGTCTCGGATCTCGCTGGGCTTGCCGCCGGCGATCAGGCGGCCGCGGGCCAGCACGATGACGCGGTCCGCATGGGCAAACACCACGTCCATGCTGTGCTCGGTGAAGAGCACCGCCATGCGGCGCTCCACCACCAGGCCTTTTGTCAGCTCCATCAGCTCATTGCGCTCCTTGGGCGCCATGCCGGCGGTGGGCTCGTCCATCAGCAGCAGCTTGGGCGCATGCGCCATGGCCACGGCCAGTTCCACGCGCTTGACGTCGCCGTAGGCCAGCTCGCTGCAGGGGCGCTGGGCCTGCTCGGCCATGCCCACCTGCGCCAGCAGGGCCAGGGCGTCTTCGCGGCGGTGTTCGCCCGCCCGTGCGAAGAACGAGAACACGCGCCGGTCGGCCGACAGCAGGGCCATCTGCACGTTCTCCAGCACGGTGAGTGAGGAGAAGGTCTCGGCGATCTGGAAGGTGCGGCCCACGCCCAGATTCCAGATCTGGCGGGGCTGCAGGCCGATGAGTTCGGTGCCTTCCAGCAGGATGCTGCCGCGGTCGGCCCGCAGCTGCCCGTTGACCATGTTGAAGGTGGTGGACTTGCCCGCCCCGTTGGGCCCGATCAGGGCCAGCAACTCGCCCGGGGCGATGTCGAAGTCGATGCCGTCGACGGCGCGCACGCCGCCGAAGGACTTGCCCAGCCCTTTGACGCTCAGCAAGCTCATCCCTGGGCCCTCCCGTCGGCCAGTTTGCCGCGCTGGAACCAGCGTTGCGCATAGCCGGCAATGCCCTGCGGGAACAGCAGCACCAGCACCAGGATGATGCCGCCCAGCATGGCACGCCAGTACTCGGTGTTGCGCGCCACGGTGTCGTGCAGCCAGGTGAAGCTGACCGCGCCTACCACCGGGCCGGCCAGCGTCTGCACGCCGCCCAGCAGCACCATCACCAGCGCGTCGATGCTCTTGCCCACGTGCAGGCCCTCGGGCGAGATGCTGCCCTTGGAGAAGGCGAACAGCGCCCCGGCCACGCCGGCCACGGTGCCCGCCAGGATGAAGGCCACCCACTGCACGCGCTTGACGTCGATGCCGATGGCGTCGGCCCGCAGCGGCGAGTCACGCCCCGCGCGCATGGCGTAGCCAAACGGCGAGAACAGGATGCGCCGCAGCAGCCAGGTGCCTGCCACGGTCAAGACCAGCGCCAGCCCGTAGTAGGCCCGCTTGTCCGACAGCCAGGCCGCCGGCCACACGCCCGTGACGCCATTGCTGCCGCCCGTGACGCTGTCCCACTGGTAGACGATGGCCCAGGCGATCTGCGCAAACGCCAGCGTCAGCATGGCCAGGTACACGCCCGACAGCCGCACCGCGAACCAGCCGAAGACCAAGGCGAAGGCGGCAGCCACCACCGGGCCGAGGGCCAGGGCCAGCTCCATCGGCAGTCCGGCCTTGCGCACCAACAGCGCGGCGCCATAGGCCGCCAGGCCGAAGTAGGCCGCGTGGCCGAAAGAGTGCATGCCGCCGGGGCCCATGATGAAGTGCAGGCTGACGGCAAACAGGGCGGCCACCAGCAAGTCAATGGCCAGCACGGTGGTGTAGGACGAGGCCCCGCTGACGAAGGGCAGCGCCACCAGCAACAGCAGTGCGGCGGCCGTGGCGGCCTGCCCCGCCTTGCTTGGCAGGCGCAGCGGCGACTCCGCTGCCGAGGCGTGACGGCTGGGTGCCGGCGCCCGCCCCATCAGCCCCCAGGGGCGCACGATCAGCACGGCGGCCATCACCAGGAACTCCACCACCAGCGTGAGCTTGGAAAACGAGATCTCGACCCCGCCGATGTTGACGAGGCCGATCCAGATGCACAGGGCCTTGATTTCCGCGATGAGCAGCGCCGCGACGAAGGCGCCGGGAATGGAGCCCATGCCGCCCACCACCACCACCACGAAAGCCGCTCCGATGGTGTGCAGGTCCATCTCCAGCGTGGCAGGCTCGCGCGGCAGTTGCAGCGCCCCGCCCAGGCCGGCCAGCAGGGCGCCGAGTGCGAACACCGAGGTGAACAGCCAGGCCTGGTTGACGCCGAGTGCGGCCACCATGTCGCGGTCTTGGGTGGCCGCGCGCACCAGGGTGCCCCAGCGTGTGCGGGTCAGCAGCAGCCAGAGCAGGCCCAGCACGGCCGGGCCCACGACGATCAGAAAGAGGTCGTACATGGGGAAGCGCCGCCCCAGGATCTGCACCGAACCCTCCAGACCCGCCGCGCGCGGGCCCAGCAGTTCCTCCGGCCCCCACAGGCGCAGCACCAGGTCCTTGAAGACCAGCGCCAGCGCGAAGGTGGCCAGCAGCTGGAAGAGTTCGGGCGCGTGGTAAATGCGCCGCAACAGCAGCACCTCCACCACGGCACCGATGAGGCCCACCGCCACGGCGGCGAGCAGCAAGGCCGGCCAGAACCCGATGACCCCGCCCAGCCGCTCCACCAGGGTGTAGGCGATGTAGATGCCCACCATGTAGAACGAACCATGCGCAAAGTTGACGATGCGCGTGACGCCGAAGATCAGCGAGAGCCCCGCCGCCACCAGGAACAGCGACGACGCCCCGGCCAGGCCGTTGAGCAATTGGACAAGCAGGCTGGACAGGGTCATGGGCGTCGCAGGGGCTGGGGGGCGGGGTGGCTCGGGTCTGTTTCAGGG
>CAISJH010000021.1 GCA_903885585.1 uncultured beta proteobacterium | reverse complement strand
GGCATCGGCGAGCGCTGTAAACCCAGCCCTGCGCCTCTGCGCCTGGCGCTCCACTCAGGCCATGGCCCCGACGAGCTGACCGCCCAGGTGCTCAAGCGGCGAGGGCCTGCGGGGGCCCCAGCCCTGCGCCTGGCGCTGCCGCCCGTGCTGCCGGCGGCAGCCCGTCGGCGCTGGTGGTCTGCCGTGTCTGAAACAGGGGTTTCCGACCCCTCCGCGCCTGGTGTGGGGGTGTCGCGGGCCCGGCGGTTCGCTTCTGCCGCCGCCGACGATGTCGACACCGCCGTGCCATCGGGTTGACCCCGGATGGTCGCCCTGAAGACGCGCACAGGAGCCCTGCCATGCCAGCTGCAGCCTGCTGGATAGCCGTGCACCTGCCGGCCTTGCCCATTGAGGTCTTTGCCGCCACGCTGGGCCCTGAGCAAGCCCACCGCCCTCTGGCGTTGTTGGGTAAGGCCATGCTCAGTGCGGTCGATGCCCGTGCCTGGGAAGCCGGAGTGCGGCCCGGTCAGCGGCGGGCCACGGCCCTGGCGCTGGAGCCTACGCTCCTGCTGGGGCGTGCAGATGACGCGCGTGAGCAGGAGGCGCTGCGTGCCGTGGCGTGTGCCGCGCTGCAGTTCACGCCCTGCGTGGCTGAACTGCCACCCCATACCGTGCTGCTCGAGGTGGCGGCGTCCCGACGACTGTTCGGCGGACTGCAGCGACTGGCCGGACGCCTCAGGGAAACCTTGGCCCCCCTGGGCCACCGAACCCGATGGGCGTGTGCTCCCACGGCCCTGGGGGCCGCCTTGCTGGCCCGGTGGGAGGGGTGGGCTGGACACGCAGACGCGAGTGCCTCTCAGAGCGGCAGGCTCAGCACAGGCCAGAGCACAGGCGATAGCGAAGGCCTGCCCACCGGTTTGCGAATGCTCGACCTGCAGGACCTGCGCGCTGCCCTGGCCCAGGTGCCGCTGGGATGGCTGTGCGAGAGTCCGGCAGAGCTCGAAAAGCTGCAGGGCATGGGGCTGCACAGCCTGGGCGACCTCAGGGGCCTGCCGCGGCAGGGGCTGGCCCGTCGCACTGGCCCCGATTTGCTGCGCAGATTGGACCAAGCCTGGGGCGATGCGCTTGACCTTCACCAGTGGGTGACATGCCCCCCTTCCTTCGAGGCCCGCCTGGAGCTCTTTGCCCGCGCCGACTCCGTCGAGCAGGTGCTGCACGGCGCACAGTGGCTGCTCGCAAGGCTGGTCCACTGGGTGACGGCACAACAGGCGCGGGTGGGGCGCTTCACGCTGGAGATGGCCCACGAGGCCCGGCACCGCAGCGAGGACGGTGCGGCCCCCCGCAGTGCGCTGTCCGTGGCGCTGGCGCAGCCCTCGGCAGATGCGGCCCACCTGCACGCGCTGCTTCGCGAGCGGCTGGCGCAGTTTGTCCTGCCCGCGCCTACCTTGGAGCTGCACCTTCGCTGCGACGAACTGGCCCACCTGCCGCCACCGGAAGGTGAGCTCTTTCCCACCCGGGCTCGTGCCCAGGAAGGGCTGTTGCGTCTGGTGGAGCATCTGCAGGCCCGCCTGGGGCCGCAGCGTGTGCACGGCCTCCATCCCGTGGCCGACCACCGCCCGGAGCGCGGCGTGGGGTTGTCAGCAGCCCAGCCCCTGCGCCGAGCCACACCGGCTGCTTCCCTCCCGTCCTCCAAGGGCCCCGGGGAGGAGCTTCCGTGCCCTTCGGCCGCCTTGCCTCACCTGACCCGTCCGGCCTGGCTGTTGCCCGAACCCCGGCCCCTGACGGAGCATCGGGGGCGGCCGCTGCTTGAAGGTCAGCCGCTTCGCCTGCTGGCAGGCCCGGAGCGGATCGAGACCGGATGGTGGGACGGCCCCGCTGCAGCCCGCGACTACTTCGTCGCGGCCACACCTGCAGGTCTGCTGGTGTGGATCTTCCGCACGCGCCTGCCATCCCCTGATGAGTCGGCAGGCTGGGCGCTTCAGGGCTGGTTTGCCTGAAGCGCCGCAGACTCACAAGAAAACGCCGGGCCGCCCCAAGTTTTCTTGCGCCCCCTTGGGGGGCCGGGCCGGGCACCGCCCGGACCTTGGGGGTGCTCTTACACCAGCCCGGCGTCGGCGTTCACTGCACCCGGGTCCACCCCGAGCTTGGCTGCCGCGTCCAGGATCTCTTGCCAGGTGGTGCCATCCACGGGAATGCCTTCCATCGTGCGGCGGGCGCGTGACGCGCGCTCTGGCTCGCCCGCCACCAGCACACTCTCCACGCCGTCCCGCGGAGGCGAGGCCTTGACCCAGTCGATGAAGGCCTGGGCCTCCTGTTCGAAGGCCCCCGTGTCGCCCAGTGCGGCCGGATCCAGCAATACGCTGAACATGCCGTTGAGCACGCGGCGCTTGCTGGCATCGGCATTGCGCTGCGTGTGTCCGCCCGCCAGTGCCCCACCCAGCAGCTCGCACATCACTGCCAATCCGTAGCCCTTGTGGGCGCCGAAGGTCAGCAAGGCGCCCCAGGGCGGGACGACGCTGTAGCGCGGATCCTGCGTGTCGCGGCCCTGGTCATCGATCAGGCAGCCTGGCGCCACGGGCTCGCCCTTGTTGTGCGCCACCCGGGTCTTGCCCTGCGCAATCATGCTGGTGGCGAAGTCCAGGATCACAGGAGGTTGGCCCGCCAAGGGCACGCCAATGCACACCGGGTTGGTGCCAAAGCGCGCATCGCCGCCCCCGAAAGGGGCCACCACGTTGCGCGCCACCACGTTGACCAAGTGGATGGAGATCAGACCGGCCTGCGCGGCCTGTTCCGCCCAGGCGCCGATGCGGCCGATGTGATGCGCGTTGCCCAGTGCCACGATGCAGCTGCCGTGCTGGGATGCCCGCTCGATGCCCATGGACATGGCTTCCTGCCCCACCACCTGCCCGAAGCCGGCTTGGCCGTCCAGGCGCAGCAACGCGCCAGCATCCAGGACCGTGCGCACATGGGTGTTGGGCACCAAGCCACCCTCCAGAAAGGCCTCGGTGTAGCGCGGCAGCATACCGATCCCGTGCGAGTCGTGTCCGGTCAGGTTGGCCTCGATGAGGTTACCTGCTACCGCTCGCACCTCCGACTCATGGCTTCCGAAGCCACGTACAACCCGGTGCATGGCGGTGGTCAAACGGTCCAGGGGAATGATGTGCGTGCTGCTCATGGAGTGTGTGCTGGTTGATGTTGGGTTTGCCGGGCGGCGTGGTTGAGGCGTCCCCGACGACGTATCTGGCCTCGGGTTTTCCTCGCATGTCGCCTCAGCACCGGATCCTAGACTGTGTAGGTCATCCGTCCACTCAGGACTGTCACCATGACGATGCAAAGACGCGCCCTTCTGAAGACGCTGGCGGCTTCAAGCGCCGCCGCGGCCTGGCCTGTGCTGGCGCAGGCGCCTTGGCCCAACCGGCCCATCGGCTACATCGTGCCTTTCGCTCCTGGGGGCACCACCGACATCCTGGGTCGTGTGGTGGGTGAGAAGCTGGCGATCGCGCTCGGCCAGCCCATCGTGATCGAGAACAAGTCGGGCCAGGAAGGCCGGAGTAGGCCTCCAGCACAAGCACCTGCCGGACCCTAAGGAAGACGCTACTCCGCCTTGGCCCCGCTGTCCTTGACCACCTTGCCCAGGCGGGGCACGTCAGCCTTGATCACCGCGGCCAGTTCAGCCGGTGGCATGCCGGAGAGGTCCAGGCCCAGGTCGCCCTGGCACTCCCGGCTTTCAGCCCGCTAGGGGGTGTCTGGCTCAGGCTCGAAACGCTCCGGCGGCAGCCGGGTGCGGCGTCTCACGATGAGCAACAGCACCACAACGGCCAGCACCAGCAGCGCCGCCGGGCCGTACCAAAGCACCGCCGTGCTGCTCTTGACGGGCGGGCGGTAGAGCACGAAGTCTCCATAGCGTGCCGTCATGTAGTCGGTGATCTGCTCGGGGGTGTCGCCGCGCTTGAGCATCTCGCGCACCTGGTTGCGCAAGTCGACTGCCAGCCCCGCGTTGGAGTCGGCAATGGTCTGGTTCTGGCAGACCAGGCAGCGCAGTTCTGCCGAGAGCTTCATCACGCGCGCTTCCAGCGCGGGGTCCGGGCTGGCAGGCAAGGCCAGACCCGCCACAGCGGGCGTTGCCGCTGTGGCCGCGGTTGCGGCGGACACCGTGGGCGGAGCGGCCACTGCAGGTGCTGCGGGCGGCGTCTGGGCTGCGGCGCTCGCTGAGGCCCCCCAGGCGAGTGCGGCGCCCAGGCTCAGAGCCACCCACCGAGACCGATGGCCAGAGAACATCCGCGTCAGCGGTGAGCCTTGATGGCCTTGTTGAGACACTTCAGACTCCCAGTTCCTTGAGCAATGGCTCGATCTTCTGCCGGATGACCTGGCTGGTCAGCGCGCCCACGTGCTTGAAGCGCACAACGCCCTGGGCATCGATGACGAAGGTCTCTGGCACGCCGTACACCCCGAAGTCGATGCCCACCTTGCCGTCGAAATCGATCAGCGTGGCTGCATAGGGGTTGCCCATGCGCTCCAGCCAGGCGCGGGCGTCGCCGGGGCGGTCCTTGTAGTTCAGGCCGATCACGGCCACCTTGCGTTCCCGGGCGAAGGCCACGACCAGGGGGTGCTCCTCGCGGCAAGGTGCACACCAGGAGGCCCAGACGTTCATCACCCACACCTTGCCCAGCAGGTCTTCACGCTTGACGGTCTGCGTGGGGTCGTCCAGGCGGGGCAGGGCGAATGCCGGTGCAGGCTTGCCGATGAGCGGTGACGGGACTTCCCGTGGGTTGAGGCTCAGTCCGGCATACAGGAACCACGCCAGGGCCGCGAACAAGGCCAGCGGAATAAGGAATCGCAAGCTCTTCATGGCGGCTTCAGGCGGCGGCTGCCGAGGCTGAACGGGCCGAAGTCTCGTCGGCGGTCTTCTTCTGCCGGTAGCGTCGGTCTGTGGCAGCGAGCAGGCCGCCCAGCGCCATCATCACGCAGCCACCCCAGATCCAGTCGACAAAGGGCTTGACGTACAAACGCACGATCCAGGCACCACCTTCGACAGGTTCACCCAAGGAGACATACAGATCCCGGACGAGCCCAGTACGGATGGCCGCCTCGGTCATGGGCATGGTCTGCACCCGGTACACACGCTTTTCAGGCTCCATCCGGGCCACCAGACGGTCGCCGCGCGAGATGTCCGTCACGTCCACCAAGCCACGCACTGCCTGGTAGTTAGGGCCCTGGACGTCCTTTAACTCCTGCAGCGTGAAGCGCAGATTTCCAATGGTGGTGTAGTCACCCGGCTTCATCTTCACGTCGCGCTCAACCTCGTGGGTCTTGACGATCGTGACGCCGAAGATGAACACCGCCACCCCCAGGTGCGCCACCATCATGCCCACCGTCGCGCGCGTCAGCTGAGAGGTGCGCCGCAGCATCAGGCTCAAGCCCTGGCCCTTGGGTGACACGCGCTCCCAAAGGTCTGTCAGCACGCTGGACACGATCCACCAGCCCAGCAGCATGCCCAGCACCGACATGAAGCTGATGCGCTCCGCGATCCAGGCGCTCAGGCCGGTGGCCAGCACCGTGACCACCGCAGCCCAGCGCAGGCGTGCGGCCAGGTCTGGTAACTCGGCCTGCTTCCAGCGGGCCATCGGCCCCACGCCCATGAGGAAGACCACAGGCGCCATCAGGGGTGCGAAGACCGCATCAAAGTAGGGCGGACCCACGGAGATCTTGCCCTTGCCCAGCGCGTCCAGCACCAGCGGGTACAAGGTGCCCAGCAGCACGGCAGCGCAGGCTACCAGCAGCAGCACGTTGTTGCCCAGCAGCAGCGTCTCACGCGACAGCAGGGAAAAGCGAGTACCCAGCCCAACCGTGGGTGCGCGCCAGGCGTACAGCGCCAGCGACACGCCCACCACCACCACGAGGAAACCCAGGATGAACAGCCCGCGCGTCGGATCGGTGGCGAAAGCATGCACCGATGACAGCACACCCGAGCGGACGAGGAAAGTGCCCAGCAGCGACAGCGAGAAGGCCATGATGGCCAGCAGCACCGTCCAGCTCTTGAAGCTGCCACGCTTCTCGGTCACGGCCAGGGAGTGGATCAGCGCCGTGCCCACCAGCCAGGGCATGAAGGAGGCGTTTTCCACCGGGTCCCAGAACCACCAGCCGCCCCAGCCCAACTCGTAATAGGCCCACCAGCTGCCCAGGGCGATGCCCACGGTGAGGAACATCCAGGCCACCGTGGTCCACGGGCGCGTCCAGCGGGCCCACTGCGCATCCAGGTTGCCGCCGATCAGTGCCGCCACGGCGAAGGCGAAGGCCACCGAGAAGCCCACGTACCCCATGTAGAGCAGGGGCGGGTGAAAGATCATGCCCGGGTCCTGCAGCAGCGGGTTGAGGTCGCGGCCATCGGGTGCCGCCGGGAACAGGCGGTCGAAAGGGTTGGAGGTCAGCAGAGTGAACAGCATGAAGCCCACAGAAACCAGGGCCATCACCGACACGATGCGCGCCAGCACCGGCAGCGGCAAATGACGGCTGAATCCAGCCACCGCCGCCATCCACCCCACCAGCATCAGGATCCACAGCAAGAGCGAGCCTTCATGGCCGCCCCATACGGCCGCAATCTTGTAGGCCATCGGCAGGGCCGTGTTGGAGTTCTGGGCGACGTACAGCACGGAGAAATCGTCGCGCATGAAGACCGCCGTCAGCGCCAGATAGGACGCAGCCACCAGCAGCAGCACCCACACCGCGCCGGGTCTGGCCAGGGCCATCCAACCCGGGCGCTGAAGCTGAGCACCCGCCAGGGGCACCACCCCCAGCATCAACGACAGGCCCAGCGCCAGCCACAGAAGAAAGTGCCCGAACTCCGCAATCATGGCTTGGCTCCTTGTACGGTCTTGCCGTAGGCTTGATCGCCCCCCTGCGCCTTCTTCATGGCCTCGGCGGCCTCAGGCGGCATGTAGTTCTCGTCGTGCTTGGCCAGCACCTCGCGGGCCACGAAGACATCGCCTTGCAACTGACCCTGCGCCACCACGCCTTTGCCTTCCTTGAAGAGGTCAGGCAGGATGCCCTGGTAGCGCACTGGCACCGCCTTGGCGGTGTCGGTGATGACAAAGTTCACTTGCACCCCGTCACGCTTGACACTGCCTTCTTCAACCAGACCGCCGATGCGGAAGGTGCGTTGCTTGGGCGCCTCCTGGGCCACCACCTGCGTGGGCGAGTAGAAGAACACCAGGTTGCTCTCGAAGGCATTGAGCACCAGGGCGGTGATGGCGCCCACGGCGGCCAGGCCGCCGAGAGCCAGCGCAACGCGCTTATGACGGGTCTTCATGCATCCTCCTCATCGCGGGCCACCGTGCCCGGGCCTTGTTGGGCGGCCAGATTCAGCGCCTGCCGCCGCCGCCGCGCAGCCAGCAGAGGTTCCAGGGTCATGACCAGCAGACATACGGCGTAGGAGCCCCACACGAAGAGCCCGTGGCCCCCCATGTCGAAGAACTCCGAGGCACTGTTCCAGTTCATTGAGCAGCTCCTTGCTGGCGCTGGGCCAGGTCTTGCACCCAAGGGGCGGAATGTTCGCGTTCCAGCACCATGGCCCGCGTGCGTGTGAAGACCACCGCAAAGGCGTAGGCCCAGAAGGCCAGCGACATGATCAGCATCGCCGTC
>CAISJH010000020.1 GCA_903885585.1 uncultured beta proteobacterium | reverse complement strand
GCCACGCGGGCGGCCGACGGCGGCGACCAGCGGGATGCGGATCTGGCGGCGCTGGTGCGGTCCGCCGCACAGCCCGGACTTCAGGCGCGGGTGCGGCGCTACGTGGCATCGCTCAAGGCTGTGGAGCCTCGCCCGGCATGAGGCGAGGCGCAGGAAAGGTCGCAGAGGCTGCAGAGGTGACGGCAGCTGCAGCCGCCAGCCTGCAGCCCTCCTCCTCACCCGGCACCTCGTGGGCCCTGGCAGCGGGCCTGGCCATCGTGTGCGTCTGGGGCGCCAACTTTGCCGTGCAGAAGGCCCTCTTCGAGGTGCTGCCGCCGGCCGGGCTGCTCTTTGCCCGCTACCTGTTGATGCCGCTGTGTGCCGCCTTGCTGCTGATGTGCAGCCCGGGCGCGCGCAAGCCGCTGCCGCGCGCGGACCTGCTACAGATCGCCTTCCTGGGGTTTCTGGGCCACAGCGTTCACGTGACCATGGTGACCTTCGGTATCCATTGGTCGACGGCCTTCTCCAGCGCGCTGATCCTCGCCTGCGGTCCGATCTTCACGCTGCTCATCCTGCACTGGGTGGGTCACGAGCGGCTGAGCTGGCCTCAGGTGGCCGGCGTGGGCATCGCCTGCGTGGGCGTGCTCGTCTTTCTGTCTGACAAGCTGCTGGGCCAGCAGTGGGCAGCCACGGGCGGCGACCTGATGATGCTGCTGGCGGCCGCCCTCTTCTCGTACTACACGGTGATGTCCAAGCCGCTGATCCAACGCCACGGCGGCGTGACGGTGATGGCCTACGCCACCATCGCCGGCAGTCCACCCGTGGTCCTCTTCTGCGCGTCTTCAGCCTGGGTGGCACCCTGGGCCGCGATGGGCTGGCTGCATTGGGGCTTGCTGCTGTGGGCCACGCTGGTATCGGCTTTCCTGGGCTGGCTGGTCTGGGGCTGGGTGAATGAGCGGCGCGGCGTGGCGCGAACCGCACCGCTGCAGTACCTGATGCCGGTGGTGGCAGGCATCGTGGCCTGGTGGGCGACCGGAGAACGATTCAGCACGGTGAAGCTCGGGGGCGCAGTCCTGACGCTGGGCGGCGTGGCGCTGGCGCAGTTTGCCGACCGACTACGACGACGAGGATGACCATGCCCGAGACACCGCACCGATCTCATCAGAGCGCCTTGCGGTCCCTGCTGGGCATCGAGCTGCCCATTGTGCAGGCCCCCATGGCCGGCTCGCAGGGCAGCGCCCTGGCAGCGGCGGTCTCCAACGCGGGCGGTCTGGGCTCACTGCCCTGCGCCATGCTGGGGCTGGACGCCCTGCGGCAGGAGCTGTCGGCCCTGCAGCGCCAAACCACCCGCCCCTACAACGTGAACTTCTTCTGCCACCAGCCCCCCGTGCCCGATGTCGCGCGCGAGGCCGCCTGGCGACAACGCTTGGCGCCCTATCACGCCGAAATCGGCCTCGACCCGGAGGCGCCCTCCGGGGGCGCGGCGCGTGTGCCGTTCGGGCCCGAGGCGGCCGCAGTGCTGGAGACCTTCAGGCCACCCGTCGTCAGCTTCCACTTCGGCCTGCCGGCGCCCGAGTTGGTGCAACGCGTGCGTGCCTGGGGGGCCAAGGTGCTGTCCTCGGCCACCACGGTCGACGAGGCCCGGTGGCTGGAAGCCCATGGTGTGGACGCCGTGATCGCGCAGGGGCTGGAGGCGGGAGGCCACCGAGGCATGTTCCTCAGCACCGACCTGGCCACGCAGGCCGGCACGATGGCGCTGGTGCCGCAGATCGTTCGCGCGGTGAAGGTGCCGGTGATCGCAGCCGGCGGCATTGCGAGCCCGCAGGCCGTGGCCGCTGCCATGGCCCTGGGCGCCACCGGGGTGCAGGTGGGGACGGCCTTCCTGCTGTGCCCGGAAGCGACCACCAGCCCCATCCACCGCACAGCCTTGAAGTCCCGTGAGTCGCAGACCACGGCACTGACCAACGTGTTCACAGGGCGGCCAGCGCGCGGCATCGTGAACCGCCTGATACGCGAACTCGGGCCGATGAGCGAAGCCGCACCGGCCTTCCCCTTGGCCACCGGTGCGGTAGCGGCACTGCGCGTCAAGGCAGAAGGCATGGGCAGCGGCGACTTTTCGCCCTTGTGGGCGGGGCAGAACACTACCGGGTGCCGGGAGGTGTCGGCAGCGCAGATGACGCAGCATCTGGCCGAAGGTGTGAAAGCGCACTGACTGAGCTTGAGGTCGCGCGGAGGCGCAGCCGAGCTACGCCACCTGCTGGCCGCTGGCGGCAAAGCGCTCCCGCAGTTCGCGCTTGAGCACCTTGCCGATGGCGCTGCGGGGCAGTTCATCAACGGCCAGCACGGCGGCCAGACGCTGCGTACGCCCCAGCCGTTGGTTGGCCCAGGAGCGAACTGCTTCAACATCGATCGACCGGCCGGGACGCTGCACAACGCAGGCCACTGGCGTCTCACCCCAACGGGCCGAGGGTACGCCAAACACGGCCGCGTCCTCCACGTCAGGGTGCTCGCGCAGCACGGCCTCCAGGTCCTTCGGGTACAGGTTGAAGCCGCCGCTGATGACCATGTCCTTGCGGCGGTCCATCAGCACCAGAAAGCCATCTTCGTCGAAGCGCCCCACATCGCCGGTGCGGATGTAGCGACGGCCCTCGGCATCGAACCACTCAGCTTCGCGGGTCTGCGCTGGGACCCCGTGGTAGCCGGTCATCATGCCGGGCGAGCGTCCGACGACCTCGCCCACGGTCTGCGGGCCTGGCGGCAGTTCACAGCCTGATTCGTCGATCAGGCGGATGTCGTGCCCGGGTCCTGGCTGGCCCACCGTGTGCAGCTTGTCGGGGTGCGCACGAGCATCCAGCATGCACGCGCCGCCGCCCTCGGTCATGCCGTAGACCTCCAGCAGGTCACCCGGCCAACGCGCCAGCACCTGGGCCTTGAGGGCCGCCTCGAAGGGCGCGCTGGTGCACAGCTTCATGCGGAAGGTCGACAGGTCATGCGCATCGAACTCGGGATGCGCCATCAGGCGCCGGTACTGCACCGGCACCAGCATGGTGTGGGTGGCGCTCAACTCGACGGCTAAGCGCAGGTAGCCGGCCACATCAAACTTCGGCATCAGGTGGATGC
Organism: uncultured beta proteobacterium; assembly: GCA_903885585.1. Lineage (GTDB taxonomy): Bacteria > Pseudomonadota > Gammaproteobacteria > Burkholderiales > Burkholderiaceae_C > Rubrivivax. Next base: position 656 of record CAISJH010000020.1, on the reverse strand, counting down.
GCGCGCCGGCGCCCAGGGCCGGGTAGAAAGCCACCAGCGTGGTGTTGGAGTACAGCGGCGTGGCCAGCAGCAGCACCGACTGCGCGTCCATGGCGTAACGCGAGGCGCGCTGCATGTGGGCAAAGCGCATGGCGTGCGGTTGCACGATGCCCTTGGGGGTGCCCGTGGTGCCCGAGGAGTAGATGATGTTGAAGGGGTCCGCCGGGCTGATGGCCACCTGCTTGGGCGCCACACCCAGTGGCGCCAGCCAGTCGTCGAACACAGCCCCCCTGCCCGCTGCGTCCAGGTCGATGAGCTGCACACCCGGCGGCAGCGCTTCCAACAAGGGCGAGGCCTGTTCGTCCACGAAGACGAACGCCGCCCCAGAGTCCGCCACCATGGCACCGAACTGCGCCGGCGTCACCGAAGGCGCGATGGGGGCCGGCACGGCCCCCGCCCGCAGCGTGCCCAGGCCGCACACGGCCTGCAGCACACCAGGACCCGCACAGCTGGCCACGGCCTGGCCTGGCAGCACACCGTCGCGCTGCAGGGCGGCGGCCACGCGGTCCACCAGACGGTCCAGGGCTTGGTAGTCCAGCAGCCACTGCCCGTCACCGAGGGCCAGGGCCTGCGGCTGCCGCCGGGCCACGTGCCGCAGGCGGTCGGTGAGGGTCTCG
>CAISJH010000019.1 GCA_903885585.1 uncultured beta proteobacterium | reverse complement strand
TGAAGTTGCGTGTTGAAGTTGCGTGTTGAAGTTGCGTGTTGAAGTTGAGGAATGACCCTTTAATTCAAAGTGAGTTTTATTTATGTGACAGCGCGGTAACTAAAAACTTTATTTAGCGAAGTCATACTATGATGCCTTTGAAATTTCCTTCCTCTCAGCCTCCAATCAATAAGGGCTCTGCATCGCGTATACACAAGCCTTGCTTGAAACAGCTACAGATCTCTAAAAATCATTCGAGTCCTCCGTACGCTCTTCACTGCGAGAGCCAGAACGCCAAGAAGGATAGCGTGTCTGCCTTCATAATTGGTCTCTAGACCAAGTTTTCTCAGAATTTCAGTGAACTTGTTTCTTGGGGACGTCTTGATTGCCAGATGCGCACCCTGTTATCTGGGGCGACGAGACCCGATAGTTTTGGTGAGCGCGCGCCCACGTCGTGGTCAACTCGTTCGGGGTCTACCTGTTTCCTCAACGCCCAGAGCCTGATCACAGCCTTCCCAGGCAAGGTTTTGCTGTTATCACCCATCGTGGCTGAGTTCGCCAAGCCGGATTAGCTCACCCACTTCGTGCCGCCCTACCCCACCCGGCTGATGGATCTGGCCACTGCCGGCAAGCTGCCGCCACCTGCAAGCCGAGATTCATGTTGGCTCGGAGGACTCGCTGGCCAACCCTGAGCAAGTCAGCAAGCGGGTATTGCTCATCAACGTACCCGTGTATGTGGTGCCAGCCAACGGCAACATGCTCGACCACGCCTACGTCAAGGGTGTGCTGGACCGGTGGGTTTGCTGCACCTGAAGTAGGGCTTCGCCCGATCTTGAGGAGCCCTGTACGCAGCACTCACTGACGTTGCTTTCCGACGCCGCCGGCTTACAACCGGAGCAACAAACAGCGCAAGGTCTCATCTACGTGCGCGGCCTCTTCGAGCAGGCGCTTCTTCTTGCCGACCATGTTGTCGAACAGGCATCGGTCAAAGCCACCTCTTCTGGCCTTGAGCGATTGGATCTGCTGTTCCAGCCGCGCGGCTTCGGCCAGCAGGTACTGAAGTCTGGCCGTGAAGGCCCCGATCACGTTGGAGTCGGCGCTCTGACGGGTCTGCATCACCACGGCGATCAGGCCAAGCAGGAGGGCGAACGACGAGACCAATCCGTCGAGCGCGGTGAACGCTTGGCCGAAGTCGGACAGCGAAGTCGGCCTTGAAAGGCTGCTCAGTCCGTCAGGCAACCATCCGGGATCGACCGCGCCGACCAAGAAGGCTGCGAAGGCCGTCCATAGGGCCACAGCGATCAGGGCGGCCAGGAGCAGGAGCTTCTTCATCTCAACGAGTTCCTTCGGTGTCGGCTTCCAGGCGATTGGTGTCCAACTGGCTCAGCCAATGCATCACGGACAGGACTTGGCTACGTAGATGACCCCCATCAAAGCGATGGAGGCGCCTTGTCGAAGCCAAACTTAGAATCAGGTCCGGTCCGTCCCTACTGACGTCATCTACGAGGCGAAAGGTTCCGTGGGCAAAGCTCTTGTCACGTTGGTCTAGGTCCTGCACGGCCGAGACCAAGCGCGGATCGATTTGTGGCTCTAGCTTGGCGAAATCCGCCACTCGAACGGTGATCCGGTCGTGGTGGTGATGTGTGATGATCTGGCAATGCTGCGCTAGGTAAAGACAGATGTTTTGGAGCTCCCAGAGCATGTCCACTGCGCGCGGGCCGTCCGTGTCGTGACAAGCTACTTCACGCAGTGGATCGTCAGACTCGTCGGCAATGCGGAAAGGCCGGGCAGTCGTCGCTAGGAACTCCGCTGCTCGCGGTAGGTAAGGCGATGAAGCAAATGCTCTCAGACCATTCGGCATGGTCGTGCTCGCTGACCATGTACGAGCTTCATGAGTTCGCTTTGGTTGCCACGCCGGCAAGACGCCGCGCAGCACATCCAACGTCACAACGGTTGGTTTAGGGTTCACTGCATATGCTCCTGGCTCGACCCGGAGCTAACTGCGAGCGGCCCCAAAGTAGGACCTCGTGATAGGCTGGCTATAAATTGATGGACAAAAGCATCAAACGCTTCGGAAAGCTGGCGCATGATGCGCATTATAGGTATTGTTATATGTTTATTTCTTCCTTTTGCTACTTTTGCTTTTCAAAAGCTCCTTGAAGCAATCACATGATCAGGTTTCGGCTAGCTGAGCAGATTGAACGCAAGCAGTTCAGCGAGGGTCGGCGAATCACCATCGGTGAAGTGGCAGAGGCGACCGGGGTAAACCGGATGACCCTCTCGAAGCTGCTCAATCAAAGGGGCTACAGCACCGGTACAGAAATCCTCGATCGCCTGTGCGCGTACTTCGACTGCCGCATCGAGGATCTAGTGGAGTACGTGAAGAAGAACCCGAACGAGTGATCGTCGGAGGTCTAGTCCAACGAGATGCGGGCTACGCCGATGGTTAGGCGTACTTGCCGGGCGTCGCTTGACTGAAGGCGTGGCCCTGGCGAGTGAGGTACCGGCCGGTAGCCTTTCGCTCACACCGCCCCAGCCCCACGAGCGAGAGCTTCAAGGAGGTGCGTGCCGTTCAAGGCATCGCTTGCATGAAGAGCTGCAAGGCACCAAAATACACACATACTAGTACACACCTATCTGTAATGGAAACCCTAACCACTCGTGTCTTCAACAACGGCAACAGTCAGGCTGTGCGCATTCCTGCGGAGTTCCGGTTGGACACTGATCGAGTGAGCATCTCACGTAACGAGTGGGGCGACTTGGTCATCCACCCACTGAGGGGAGAGCGCGGTGCGGCCTTGCTTGATGCCCTGCGCGGCGTAGGTGAGGTCGACGAGTCGTTCATTACCGCACTGGAGGCTGACCGAGCCAACCGCGAACCCACACAGGAGCGCGAGGCCCTGTGATCTACCTGCTGGATACCAACATCCTGATCTTTCTGATCAAGAACCAACCTCCAGCAATTGCACATCGTGTAAACACCTTGCCAGAGGATTCGCGACTGTGCATGTCCTTCATCACGTGGGCTGAGCTGCTCAAGGGCGCCGAACGAAGCACTCGCAAGCCAGAGGTACTGCGCCGTCTAGACGCGCTTGCCCGGCAGGTGACCGTGCTGTACCCGAATAACCCCGCTATCTGCCGGCACTATGCCGAGCAGTCCACCAAGCTACGGAGCGCTGGAACGCCGATTGGCGCCAATGACTTGTGGATAGCCTGTCACGCGCTTGCCGAGGACGCAACGCTGGTCACAAACAACACGCGTGAGTTTCAGCGCGTAGCGGGCTTAAGCTTGGAAAACTGGGTGCCTTCAGTCTGACCCGTGGAGCCTACGAACCTCGCGACAGTGCGAACTCAAGAAGTTCCTTGTCCGTGACTTCTCCGGGCCACAGGCTGCTAGCCAGCCACCGAAAGAAGGTACTGGCGGCGACACGACTCTTGACCTGATCTCGACGCCACGCTCTGGCAATTGGTGCGGCCAACTCTGGCAAGTGCTCAGCCTCGAAGGCGGCTATCTTCTCTGCTCGATCTGCTTCGGGCATCTCCTCGAACAAAGACCTGGCCTGGGCGGACTTGTGGAGTCGCCACTCGTCGCGAAGTTGCTGAATTCTTTCGGCCGCCCCAGGTTGAGGAAGGGCAGCCGGCGTGGGTGATTGCCCCCCCTGCCCTGCTGAGCCCGCGTACTGCTTTTTCAAGGCATCGCGCAGGTAGGCTGCAGGTGACTTCAGAGGCTCCAGCGCAGTGTTCTTCATCCGCTGCTCAACATGCTCCAGCGCAGCGCGAAGAACGCCCTCATCGGTTACGGCGTACAGATCCTGCGCATCGGCTCGTTTGATGCCGATGGCCACAAGACGCTCGATCAACGACAGGTCGAACACGTTCTGCGTTGAATCCGTCATCCCGACGAGGCTCGCCTGTGCCTTGCGAACTACTCGGAATTGAAGCTCCTCTACCTTGCGCCCCACCTTGTGCTCGATGAGTTCCATGCGGAAGTCCTCGCACAAGGCCTCCAGTTCCGCCAGTGCCTTCTTGATGGTGAATCGATTGAAGTCTCGGTACTCCACCTCTTTGATGTCGCTACGCCCTGTGAGTACTGCAGCCCACCACAAGAGGTCTTCTCGCATTGTCAGACCGCCTGGCGAGGTAAGGTAGCGAAGGCCTAACTCATACAGTACCGCAGCTGCATAGCTGCGCATCATTGAGCTGATTTCCAGCAGGACGCGCGTGTAGTGTGCGGGCTTGACCAGACGCTCCCTGATGGGATCCGGGTAAGTCCAGGTGATGGTGCAAGTCTGGCCCCGGCCTGGCTCGTGGATGTGCACAGTGCCGAGCAACTGGGTAGAGGTCCACTTCTGAGAGCCTCCTGAGCTGGTGTGCCACTCGATGGTTGTTGCTTGCATGTCGCGAATGTGCGATTTCAGCAACTCGGTGTTGTTCGAGTTGAAGCGAGCATCCTCGATCAACTCCGCAAGGGAGATTGTGTAGGTGGGGTTGTCGACCCCCAGCTGTTGGGCGTGAAACAGGAACGCGTTGTAGATGCGCCGCGACAGCAGAGTCAGCTTGCCTCGCTTAGGACGGATAGTGATGGCTTCGTTTGCTTTGGCAACAGACTGGTCTGCCCGCGCCGCTGACAGCTCTTCGGCCCTGGCAAGCAACTGCATTTGCCGTGGCGACAGCCCGGGACCATCCTTTGGGTCGGGGTCGTCTTGTGTGTGTGGTGAAGCCTGTTCTGACATACAGGTGGTTTGGTGAACCGCTTAGCTTCGCATCGTGTCACTGTATTGTGAACAAGTCAATTCACTTTAGGCAGAGCGCCGCTCTTTCGCGGTGCCTTGAGTAGATTTAAAGATGAACACTTGTAACTTTGAAAGTTTGATGCTAGATAAAACCTCAATTAATCAAGTACTTACGTATCTTTTGCTGTGTGGATTTGGGAAATCCAGTGGTGTTCGTTGGGGATCTTTGGTTGTGGATTTGGGGATCAACTGCCCTTGATGTGGGAAGTTTTGGGGACTTGTGTGTGTGGATATGGGGAACTTGGCTATGGACACGACCGTAGTGCGTTGCGTCCATTGATAAAGAGGCGCTTGGTTCGCGTCATCAACTCGCGTAACCGCGTCAAAGCCAGGAAACGGTCGTATTTGTGCACCCTTTGAGGAGGCTATGCCGGCGAGATCCCCAAACTTTTCCACCATTGCTCATCGATGTACAAAGCCGTAAACAGCTATTCGATAGAATTTCGTACACTCACCAAAATCCATCTAAAGAGTAGAGAACATGGCTACAGAAGACCGAGCTCTCAACGCGAGTGTTGACGCTGGAAACCAGGTTTCCACTCTGGACGTCCAGCGAGGGAGCGTTGCCCGAACGCCCATCGACATGACGCGAATCGCAGAGGTGGCCGAAAGAGCCAGCACCATGGTGGAGCAGATTCGGGCCAAGCTACTTGCGCCTGAAGTTCGCAAGCTTGCTCCTCACTACTCCACTGCCCAGTTGGCAACGCTTTGCTCGGTAGACAAGTCGCATGTGAACTATCGCATCACCAAGGCAGACCTGCCTACTGGCAAGTTGTCCCCAAAGGGCGGAAAGCGCGAGTTCTCCCTGAGCGACGCTCGGCGCTGGACTCGGTCTTATCGCCAGGCCAAGATGCGTCCGTCGGGCCAGAAGGCCATCACCGTTGCCGTGGGTAACTTCAAGGGGGGCGTTTCCAAGACTACATCGGCCATGATCCTGGCCCAGGGCCTGAGCCTGAGGGGCCATCGGGTGCTGGCTGTTGACACGGACCCGCAGGGGTCCTTGACAACACTCCACGGCATCTTGCCGGAGACCGAGGTCGATGCTGAGATGACTATCGGCCCCCTGTGCGACGGCAGTGAGACTGATATCCGCTATGCGATCCGCTCCACGTACTGGGACGGCATTGACCTGATCGCCTCTGCCCCCTTTCTGTTCTCTGCCGAATTCGCTTTGCCGGCGCGCCAGATGCGGGATCCGACTTCGAGGTTTTGGGATGTGCTCAACGCTGGTCTGGAGTCTGTCAGGGATCTCTACGACGTGATCGTGATTGATACGCCGCCGTCGCTGTCCTACGTGACCATCAACGCTCTATGGGCCGCTGACGGCTTGGTGGTGCCTGTGCCCCCGAGCGGGCTGGACTTTGCGAGTTCGGCCCAGTTCTGGTCGCTCCTCGGTGATCTCGGTGCAAACCTGGACAAGCAGGAGGCCCATGGTGCACGAAAGACCTTTGACTTCCTTCACGTGCTGTTGAGTCGTGTCGATCAGGCTGACGCGGCTGCTCCTGCGGTCCGGCAGTGGATAGCGGCTACTTACGGCGAGTACATGCTGCCTGTGGAGATTCCAAAGACCACCGTCACCAGCAACAAGGCTGCCGAGTTTGCGACGGTCTATGACGTGCAGAAGTACGACGGGTCAGCCAAGACCTACAAGCGGGCCGCCGACGCATACGATCGCTTCGTCGAGCTTGTGGAGGAGTCTGTGGTGGAGACCTGGCGCAGCCGCATGGCCCCCGTCTGAGATCAGCTATCGCATGTGGCCATCGAGCTTGATTGGAGATTTGGATGAGCACTCGTGACCGTTTATCGCGCCTTACGGCCGATCTTCTCTTGCCTCAGCAGCGAACATCTGCTGAGGGAGAACAGTCGAGCCTGACTCCTGACGCTACTCAGGAGTCCGCCGCACAGCCAGCTGTTTCCCACGAAGTGGAAACCAGGTTTCCAGCCGTCACGCCAAGGCAGTCCGGGCGCAAGACTGGCCCTGGCGAGATGCTTGCCTTTCGAGGGCAGATGCTCGCCGCCGAGGGCGAAGTCGCCCGCCTGAAAGCTGCGTTGCAGCAGTTTGATGGCTCCCTGCCGACCAAGAAGATAGACCCGAAACTGGTCGAGCCTAGCCGCTGGGCCAATCGGCACGAGGCTAGCTTCACCACCTCTGACTTCATTCGCTTCAAGGCCGACATAGAACACGCGGGCGGCAATGTCCAGCCAATCTTGGTTCGTCCGAGGGCTGAAGACGTCTCGAAGTACGAAATCGTATTCGGTCATCGCCGACACCGGGCCTGCCTCGAGTTGGGCCTGCCCGTGCTCGCGGTAATCTCCACCGCGCCCTTGTCCGATTTCGAACTCTTTGCGGCGATGGACCGCGAAAACCGGGAGCGTGCGGATCTGTCAGCCTGGGAGCAAGGGGCGATGTACCGCAAGGCGCTCGATGAAGCGATGTTTCCGTCGCAACGGCGTTTGGCAGAGGCCCTTGGTCTGTCTCACACTTGGGTACGAAAGGCCATTACGGTGGCAGAACTGCCAGAACCCGTGGTGCAGTGCTTCCGCAGCCCCTTGGAACTGCAGTTCAAGCATGCCGAACTGATCTCCGCTGCCCTGGAATCGGATCGCAAGGGTGTGTTGCGACGCGCCGAGAAGCTAAGGCAGTCGGACAGGATGTCTGCCTCAGCCGTCACGTCGGCATTGGTCGGCAAACATCGTGGGTCCGCTGCTGCTGCACAAGAGATTCGCGTCGCGGGTACTGTCGCCGGCCGAATCACTTGGGATGCCAGGGGGCAGGCAACCATCAGGTTCAAGCCCGGGGTGCTTCACGGTGAAAACGTGAGTGGTCTGATAGAAGCAATCGGTGCGTTTGTCGCTTCCAGTACAGCTAAGTCTTGATCTGGATTTGGACTGGAAACCTGGTTTCCACTCACGTGTGGGCTAGAGCAGTCAAAGCCCAGAGCACACCGGCCGCCTGCCCCTAGATGGGCTGGAAACCAGGTTTCCAGCTGCGCCCTAGAGATTGACCCAGACCCCGGCCGCGCTATCCCGGTCCCTTCAGGTCCGGGATAGCGACGTGACGCCGTGAGGAAGCTTTTTGGGATGCAGCCCCCTGCATTTCAAGGTCCCCTCCGGATACTGGTTGCATGTCCACCATGAAGGCCTACCGCTTCCAGCTGCGCTGCAAGTCCACGCAAGAACGGGCGCTGCGTCGCTTTGCGGGCGGCCTGCGCTGGGTGTGGAGTCAGGCGCTGGCGCGGTAGCGCGAGCGTCACGAGCGTGGCGAGAAGTTCGCGTGCTACCCGCAGATGTGCACCTGGCTCACGGCTTGGCGCCGCGCGCCAGATACCGCGTGGCTGGCCGGAGGCCCGAATCATCCGCAGCAGCAGGCGCTCAGGCGCATGGAGGCGGCCTTCAAGCGCTTCTTCGAAGCAGCCCGCGCCGGCCAGTCCGATGGCCGCGGTTGCGTCAAGCCGCCGCGCTTCAAGGCCCGCGGCCAGGAGCCGGGCCTGCGCTTTCTCGACCCCAAGCAGTTCGAGCTCGACGCCGTCAACTCACGCCAGGCGTGCCTGAGGCAGCCCGTGGACGGCGCGCTGCACAACTTCAGCCGCACGCGCGAAGGCACAGGCCCGGGCGCGAGGTGGCATGTGGCCCTTCAGGTCGAGTGCGCCCACACTCGGCATCGACCTGGACGTGGCGGCGTTCGTCGCTACGTTCGTGGGCGCGCTCGTTGAGCCGCTGCGTGCGCTGGGCAACCAGCAAGCGCGTCTTGCGCGCTACCAGCGCTCGGTCTCGCGCAAGGTCAGGGGCTCGGCCAACCTCAAGAAGGCCGTAGCCCGGCTTGGTGCGCTGCACCGTCGCATCTTGCGCCAGCGCACCGATTGGCTGTACCAGCTCAGCACGCGTCTGGCGGGTGAGTATGCGGTGATTTTGCTGGAGGATCTGCGCATCCAGGCGATGTCGGCCAATGCCCGCAGCACGGCCGACACGCCGGGCCCTCCCGTAGCCTGCCCGTCAGGCTCTCAACGAAGGCGAGCCAGGACTTCATAGACATCCTGCGCTAAACCGGTGAGACCTGGCCCCGATGGCCACTGCAAATTCCCCCACCTGTGGCGGCCCCAAATTCCCCCAGGCAAGACGGTCGGAATTTGAGGTTTCGGAGCTGATGGCGATGCGTGTGGCGGCCTCCTTGAGACGGTAGCATCTGCCCTGAAGTCCTCTACATGAAAGCCCACTTTGATACTGCCGCCTCAAAGTAAAGCGTGCTTTAATTTGATGCGAGAGATCAAAGCACGCTTTCAATGCCCCGAACCACCGGCACCTACGCCACCGCGACCACGCTGGGTGAGTCGGTCCGCGCCTTCATGCCGCGACCGCTGCCCCCGGCTGACCCGCCATTGGCGCCAATCTGCTTCGTCGAACTGAATCGGCGGGCCGAACTGGCACTGGCGCGCCTCACCGGGGTGTCGGGCCTGGCCCCGTCGGTGGAATGGCTGCTTTACAGCGCCATCCGCAAGGAGGCGCTGCTCACCTCGCAGATCGAGGGCACCCAGGCCACGTTGACCGATCTGTTCGACGAGGAAGCCGGCCTGAAGGTCAGCAATGCCGACGATATCGAGGAGGTCACCAACTATCTGCGCGCATTCCGCTGGGTGCAGGGGCAGGTGCGCGACCCGCAGGGCTTACCGATCAGCGTTCGCCTGCTGTGCGAGGCCCATCGGCGGCTGCTCGATGGGGCGCGAGGTGCCGGCAAGCAGCCCGGCGAGCTGCGTCGCTCGCAGAACTGGATCGGCGGCACGCGACCGGGCAACGCCGCCTTCGTGGCGCCACCGCCGCAGCAAGTGGCCGGTCTGCTGACGGACCTGGAGCGCTTTATCCATGCCGCCGACGCCGACCTGCCGCCGCTGGTCAGGACCGCGCTGATCCACGCCCAGTTCGAAACCATCCACCCCTTCCTGGATGGCAACGGGCGCATCGGGCGACTGCTGATCGCCGCACTCATGGAGCACTGGGGGCTGCTGCGGGAGCCGCTGATGTACCTGAGCGGTTACCTCAAGCAGCACCAGGCGGAGTACTACCGGCGCTTGTCGGCCATCCGGGGCGACGGCGACTGGGAGGGCTGGGTGTGCTTCTTCCTCGAAGGCGTGGCCATTGCGTCCGCGGAGGCCGAGCGCAGCATCATCGACGTGGCCAGCCTGATCACGGCCGACCGCAAGCGACTGCTGGAATCCCCAAAGGCGGGGCCAATCAGCTACCGCCTGTTCGAACTGCTGCCGATGATGCCGCGCTTCAGTGTCGAGCATGTTCGCCAGCGGCTGGAGACGACGTTTCCTACCGCCGGCGCCGCCGTCAAGCTGCTGCAGGATCTCGGCATCCTGACCGAGCTCACCGGCCAAAAGAAGAACCGCGTCTACAGCTACCAGGCGTACGTGGACCTGCTCTCCCGGTGACGGACCGCCGCAACGCCGATTGCCGCCGGTCTTTTGTCCTGCCAACAGGTGGCAGCGGCGCCAGCGTTACCCCTGTCTCCGATCAACTCAGGTGTGGGAGCTTGATGTGGCCATCGGGGCGGACTGAAGTTGACCGCGCACCCAGAGCTGATCGGACCTCGTCAGGAGGGGGTCTCTTTGCTGCCCGAAAAGCCTGTTGCATAGCGTTGTGGCGCCTGCTCTTTTCGGACTTCATGTAGATGGAGGTTGTGGCTAGGCTTTCGTGCCCTAGATTGGCCTGCAGGACGTCTTGAGGAACACCCCGTGCTGCCGAGTGGGAGCCGTAGGTGTGACGAATCCAGTGAGTACTCGCTTCTCGTATTTGATCGGCTGCTCTCGGGTCCGAAGCATAAACATCCACGGCGCAGCGCTCGAAGTACATAGCCAGAATCTCATAGATTCGAGAACTGGTAAGAGCCACTTCACGGCTAAGGTGAGCCAAAAGAGGTGTTTCTGGAGGATTCGCTTCGGGATTGCGGTTCAAACCACGGCTGCCCAGGTAGTCGCCCAGGGCCTGCACCGCAGGGTCGGGTAGGGGAACCTCCCGCCACTTATTGCGTTTGCCCAGCACCATGATGGACCAGGCCCATTCGCCGTCATCGAGTTGCTCATGCCGCAGCCATCCCACCTGGGCTGCTGCAAGTTCGGCAAGTCGCATGCCAGACATGTACGCAAAGTCGAGCAAGAACTTCAGCCGTTGCAGGGCAGGGGAGGGGGCTTGCCGAAGCTGGGCGTCCACCCAGTCCTGCACGAGCGACCATTGCTTCTGCGAAAAGGCTCGCAACTGAGGCATGGATGGGGCGTCCGGCCGCTTGGGCACATCGTCCCAGGGGTTGGAGTCCAAATACCTGCGCCGTACCAGCCATTCGCACAGGGATCGGACGATCGTCATGCCTGTGTTGGCAGAGCTCACGGACAGGGGTCCCTCGAAAGGGCGCCAGGACTCGCTCCAGCGCTGCTCGTTGCGTGGCCCGATCCAGGCAGGACCCGGATTGCGCAGGAAGTCTCGGTAGGCCACACAGTCCTGGCCATCAAGAGAGGAGAGCGCTTTGCCGCGCTCGAGCACGGCCCAAAGCAAAAACCGCTCTGCCTCCTTGCGGTAGGCGCGCCAGGTGTGGGTCCCCGGTACACGCAGTCCAAGCCAGGCTTGAATGGCCTCGAAGTCGTTGCCAGCTTTGATCTTGCACCGCTCAAGGGACGCGCGGTTGGTGCCCAGCGCCCCGCTGCGGTGAGGGTCTGAAGGCGGGTTGAAACGCTCCAGCGGCACCACCGCCAGACGCGCCGCAGGAGTCAGTCGAGCGGTGTCGATCTGGCTGCGCGGAGCCAGGGCAGAGGAGGGCAGGGGGCCCAGGGTGGACTCATGCTCCAGGAGCCAGCGCACGATGCGCGCAGCGCCCTGAGGCCCCAGTCGGGGAACCGGCCGGTACCAGTGGAATCTCTTGATGCGTATCCAAACCATGAGATCCTGCAGACACAAGACGCCGACCTGCTTCAGGCGATCAGCCACGCGTTCGTCAAGCCAGGCG
>CAISJH010000018.1 GCA_903885585.1 uncultured beta proteobacterium | reverse complement strand
GTGAACGACATCATGCGGGCCTGCGCGGCCGGCGGAACCTACCGCAGCAACCCCATCGAGCGCATCTTCCGCGACCTGCACCAGGCCCGCGGCCACATCGCCAACAACACCGACGCCTTCGCCCGTGCCCACGGCGGCGTGATGCTGGGCCTGCCCAACACCGATCCGTTCGTCTGAGTTTCTGATGGAGTTCGACGTCATCGTCGTGGGCTCCGGGGCCGGGGCCCTGCTGGCGGCTGTGCGGGCGGCAGATGCCGGCCTGTCGGTGCAGGTGGTGGAGAAGACCGCGCTGGTCGGCGGCACGTCCGCCATCTCCGGTGGCGGCATCTGGATTCCCTGCAACCACGATCAGGCGCGGTATGGCATCCGCGACAGCGTGGAAGAGGCCTTCCGTTATGTGCGCACCGCAGCCCGCGGCTTGAGCAGTGACGACCGGGTGCTGGCCTACGTGGAGACAGCCCACCAGCTGGCGCGCTACCTGAACGACATTGGCGTCCGTTACCGCGCCATGCCCTTGTACGCCGACTACTACCCGCACCTGCCCGGGGCCCTGCCTGGCGGGCGCACCATGGACCCGGTGGCCTTTGACGCCAGGCGTCTGGGGCTGGAGGCTTTGTCACTGGTGCGGCCTACCAACCCGGGGCAGCTGATCCTGGGCCGCATGGGCATTGACGCCTTCGACGCCCGCACCTTGATCGCCAAGGAACCGGGCGCCAACTGGGCCTTGGCCAAGATCATGGCGCGCTACTTCCTGGACTACCCCTGGCGCCTGAAGTCACGCCGCGACCGCCGCATGACGGGCGGGCAGGCGCTGATCGGCGGCTTGTTCGCCGCAGTGCGACAGCGCAAGGTGGGGTTGTGGTTGAACACCGCGCTGCGCGAGCTGGTGATGGACGGCCCGCGTGTGGCAGGCGTGGTGGTGGAGCGCGACGGCGCCCCGGTGCGCCTGACGGCACGCCTGGGCGTGGTGCTGGCTGCGGGCGGCTTCGAGCGCAACCAGGCCTTGCGTGAGCAGCACTTGCCGCAGCCCACCGATGCCGGCTGGACGGCCACGCCGCCCGGAGCCAACACGGGCGACGCGCACCGCGCGGGCGAGCAGGCCGGTGCCGCGCTGCACCTGATGGGCCACACCTGGGGAGCGCCTACGCTGTCGGTGCCCAAGGAAGAGAAGTTCCGCGCCATGTTCGTCGAGCGCTCCATGCCCGGCTGCATGGTGGTGGACGCCCGTGGTGAGCGCTTTCTCAACGAATCCGGCCCGTACCCGGAGTTTCAGCAAGCCATGTTCGCGCGGCACCAGGCCACGGGCGGCGCCATTCCCGCCTGGATCGTCTTCGATGCCACCTTCCGGGCTCGCTACCCCATCGGCCCGCTCATGCCAGGCTCGGCCATCCCCGACTCCAAGGTGCGCCGCAGCTGGTGGGGCCAGGTGGTGTGGAAGGGCGAGACCCTGGCCGACCTGGCGCGCGAGATCGGCGTGGATGCCATGGGCCTGCAGGCGAGCGCGGCACGCATGAGCGAGTTCGCCCGCACCGGCAAGGACCTGGACTTCGACCGCGGTGGCAACGTCTTTGACCGCTACTACGGAGACGTCAATGTCAAGCCCAACCCCAACCTGGGGCCCATCGAAAAGGGCCCGTTCTACGCCATGAAGCTGTGGCCCGGGGATATCGGCACCAAGGGCGGACTGCTGACCGACCGCGACGCCCGCGTGCTGCGCCCGGACGGCTCCGTCATTGAGGGCCTGTACGCCATCGGCAATACCTCGGCGGCGGTGATGGGCCCGTCGTACCCGGGCGCGGGCAGCACGCTGGGCCCGGCCATGACCTTTGGCCTGCGGGCCGTGGCCCACCTGAGCGGGCGGCCCATCGCGCTGGAGCGGATGGACCTGCTGGCCGCCGCGCCCGCACCGTGAGCAGCGTGCCCTCAGGGTCTGCGCCCTCCCACGCGAGCCCGTCCGCAGGCGGTGCTCGCCCTCATGACAAGTCCCGCACGTCCACCGTCACCCCCATCGAGGCCCCGCTGGAAGTGGCCAACGCGCAGGACCTGGCCTGGGACGACGAGGCCGACGTGCTGGTGGTGGGCTGGGGCGCTGCCGGCGCCTGCGCGGCGCTGCAAGCCCACGAGGCAGGCGCGTCGGTGCTGGTGCTGGACCGCTTTGGCGGCGGCGGCGCCTCGGTGCTCTCGGGGGGGGTGGTGTACGCCGGCGGCGGCACGCCCTACCAGCAGCAGGCGGGCTATGAAGATTCGCCCGAGGCCATGTTCGAGTACCTCCGGCACGAAACCCAGGGCGTGGTGAGCGATGAGACGCTGCGGCGCTTTTGCGGCGAGAGCGTGGACAACCTGGCCTGGCTGGAGAAACATGGCGCGCGCTTTGCCGCCACCATGCCCGACCACAAGACCTCGTACCCGCCGGATGGCGTGTTCCTGTACCACTCGGGCAACGAGGCTGTGCCGGCCTATGCCGTGGGCCAAGCCAAGCCGGCCCCACGCGGCCACCGGGCGGTGGCGCGCGGTCAGTCGGGCGCCACGCTGTATGCAGCGCTGCAGCAGGCCACCCGCGCCAGCGGCGCCCGCACGCTCACGCAGACCGCCGTGCGCCGCCTGGTGCGCGAGCAGGGTACCGGCCGCATCCTGGGCGTGGAGGCCTGGACCTTGCCGAACGACGCGCCGGGCAAGCCACGCCACGCGGCGCTGGACGCACTGGTGGCGAAGTGGCGCATCTTCCAGGCACGCCGGGCTGATGCCGGGCGTCAGGAGGCCGCCCGCATCGAGCAGGCGCAGGCGCGCCCGCGACTGCTGCGCGCCCACCGCGGTGTGGTGCTGGCCACCGGCGGGCATATCTACAACCCCGAGCTGATGAAACAACACGCACCGGGCTTTCGCCGCGGTTGGCCCATCGGCGGGGCCGGTTGTGACGGCAGCGGCCTGCGCCTGGGCCAGAGTGTGGGCGCCCAGGCCAGCGGCCTGGACAACGTCTCGGCCTGGCGCTTCATCACGCCCCCCGCGGCCTGGCCGCGCGGGTGGGTGGTGAGCCCGCAAGGCGAGCGCTTCTGCAACGAAGAGGTCTACGGCGCCACACTCGGCCACGCCATGATGACGCGCGCCGGTGGCCGGGCCTGGCTGGTGATCGATGCGAAGCTGCGGCGCCAGGCGTTGTGGCAATGCCTGTTCGGTGGGCTGTGGGCTTTCCAGCGGCTGCCGGCGCTGGCGCTGATGTTCATGGTGGCGCGCAAAGGTGCCACGGTGGAGGCCTTGGCGGCTGCCATCGGCGCTGATCCGACCGTTGTGCGGCGAACGGCTGACGCCGCGAATGCGGCGGCGCGCGGCGAATGCGACGACCCCTTCGGTAAGTCGCCTGGCATGCGCCATGCCATGGAGCGGGGGCCGTACTTCGCCTTCGACATTTCGATCGGCAGCAAGTGGCTGCCTCTGGCCACGCTCACGCTGGGTGGCTTGCAGGTCAATGAGGCCGACGGGCATGTGGTGGACGCCCAGGGGGCCGACATCCCGGGGCTCTTTGCGGCAGGGCGCACGGCTATTGGCATACCTTCATGCCGCTACGTCAGCGGCTTGTCGCTGGCCGACTGCGTGTTTTCCGGGCGGCGGGCCGGCCGGACGGCGGCCGCCGAGGCTGATCGGCCGCCTTTCACAAACCTCTCAGGACAAGACCAGTCATGACAGGCAGAGTGCAGGACAAGGTGGCGCTGGTGACCGGCGGCGCTGGCGGGGTGGGGCAGGCCACGGTGCGGCTGTTGCTGGCCGAAGGCGCCAAGGTGATGTTCACTGATGTGAACGAGGGCGATGGTCAGCGCCTGCAGGCCGAGTGGGCTGCGGAGTTCGGCGTCGGGGGAACGGGTTCGGCAGTTGGCGTGAGCGCGGCAAGTGCAGCACCGGCGGATCGCGTGCGCTTCTGCCGCCAGGACGTGGCCAGCGCCGATGACTGGACTCGGGTGATGACCGAACTCGAGCAGGCCTGGGGCGCTCCGGACATCGTCATCAACAACGCCGGCATCCTGATCGCCGGTGACATCGAGAACGGATCGGTGGAGGACTTCCGCCGCATCATGCAGGTGAACGCCGAGTCAGTGTTCCTGGGTACACAGGCCGCCGTCAAGGCCATGAAGGCGCGCGGCGGCAGCATCGTCAATATGGCCTCGGTGTCGTCCTGGATGCCCATCGACGGCTACGCGGCTTACGGGGCATCCAAGGCCGCTGTGGGCGCCATCACGCGCAGCGCGGCATTGCACTGCCGCAAGCAGAAGCTGCGCATCCGCGTGAATTCCCTGCACCCGGATGGCATCTGGACACCGATGACGCAGTCCCAGGCGCCGGGTGTGCCCGCCAAGTTCATGCTCTTCGACCCGGTGAAGAACCCGGCTGGCCGGGCCTGCCTGCCCGAGCAGATCGCGAGCGTGCTGCTGTTCTTGGCCAGCGACGAGTCCAGCGCCATCAATGGCGCGGAGATCCGGGCGGACGGGGCCATTCTGGGCGTGGGGCTGTGAGCGTGCTGCAGGCCAAGGTGATCAGGGTGTGTTCCTGTCTGCATTCGAGAAACGTCGCCCAGGGCGTCACGTCTGCCAAGCCGGAGGCCCTGACCACATGACCAATACCCCCGACCCCCGCCACGTATCGTTGCGCGTGCGCGCAGTGGTGGACGAGACGGCCGACGCCAAGTCCTTCGTGTTCGATCTCCCGCCCGAGCAGGCGCAGACCTTTGCCTACCGCGCTGGCCAGTTCGTCACGCTGCGTTTGCCCGTGCAAGGCCGCGATGCACCGCACCTGCCCCGCAGCTACTCGATGTCCAGCGCGCCCGGGCTGGACGAAGGCTTGCGCGTGACGGTCAAGCGCGTGGCCGGTGGCGTGGGCTCCAACTGGTTGTGCGACCACCTGCGCGCGGGCGACACGCTGCAGGTGCTGCCGCCTGCAGGCGTGTTCACGCCACGCTCGCTAGACAGCGACTTCGTGCTGCTG
>CAISJH010000017.1 GCA_903885585.1 uncultured beta proteobacterium | reverse complement strand
CGCGCGGACCAAGTGGGACGGGTTGATGGGCAGGTGGCACGGCGCCTGACGAAGATCTGTGGTGACTGAGAAAGTAGCCGTGTCTAGCTCGGCAGAGTCTTGGCACGCCCTGGCCGAAGCCCGCAAGCAGCACCGGCCGAGACGGGCCTTCGTGGTGGACGACGAATGCGTGGGCAGCGTGGACGAGAGCCACCTGGTGGCGCTGCAGCCGTGGGGGCGCTGGATCGAGGTGCGGGCTCAGGCCGTGGTGCTGACCGCGGGGGCCGCAGAGCGTGACGCGGTGCTTGCTGAGGTCAACACCCGCCTGCACGAACAGGGACTGATCCGCGCCTGGCGCAACGAGCGCTTCCCGCTGTTGTCGCCCACGAGCGGGCGGGCGATGGCAGTGTTCGAGCGTGCTTCGGCACGCTTCTGGGGCACGCTCACGCTGGGGGCGCATTGCAACGGCTGGGTGGCCGGGCCGGACGGGCAACCTGGAGCGATGTGGATCGCACGCCGCTCAGCCACCAAAGCCACCGACCCTGGCAAGCTCGACAACCTGATCGGCGGTGGTGTCCCATGGGGGCAAACCCCGTGGGAGACCCTGGTGCGCGAGGGCTTCGAGGAAGCCGGGCTCAGCCCTTCGCAGATGGAGCGCGCCAACCCCGGGCGCGTGATCGAACTGGACCGCGATGTGCCGGAAGGTCGGCAGTTCGAACGCCTGCACGTGTTCGACCTCCAGTTGCTGGAGGCTGAATGCCCCGTCAACCAGGATGGCGAAGTGGCTGAGGTGGGTTTGTGGTCAATCCACCACACCTGCGCCGCCGCGGCCACCGACGAGATGACGGTGGACGCAGCCCTCGTGACGCTGGACTTCCTGTTGCGGCGCCAGCTCCTCGCGCCGCCCGAGGCTGCTGCCGCCCTCGAGGAACGCCTGGCTAAGCTGTGCACTGGCGCACCTTGAAGCGCCTGCGGCGGCACAGGACACCGAGGCCGGAGCCGGGCCCTGTGGCAGACACCCGGCAGCCGTGCGACCGGGCGCCTCCAGCATTGGGGTAAACCCGGCTTGCGGTGGCTCTAGCTGCACGACACAGTGCCCGGTCTCAATTGTCCTAGACATGGGACAACTATGCTGTCGAATCTCGTTCGTTTGATCTGATTTTTTCAGTCCATCCCCTCCAAGGAGTCCGCTCGATGACCTCTCCCCTCCAATCGGGCGCGCCGCGCCGCAGCTTTCTGAAGCACGCTTCGGCTGGCGCCGTGGGCGCCGCCGCCATGGCCGCCCCCATGGTCAGCAACGCGCAGACCGTGAGCCTGCGCTTCCAGAGCACCTGGCCTGCCAAGGACATCTTCCACGAGTACGCCAATGACTTCGCCAAGAAGGTGAACGACATGGCTGGCGGCCGCCTGAAGATCGAGGTGCTGCCTGCAGGCTCCGTGGTGCCGGCTTTCCAGCTGCTGGATGCCGTCAACAAGGGCACGCTGGACGGCGGCCACGGCGTGCTGGCCTACCACTACGGCAAGAACACCGCCCTGGCCCTGTGGGGCTCCGGACCGGCCTACGGCATGGACCCCAACATGGTGTTGGCCTGGCACTACTACGGTGGCGGCAAGGCCATCCTGGAAGAGATCTACAAGAGCCTGAACATCGACGTGGTGTCCTACGTCTACGGCCCCATGCCCACGCAGCCCCTGGGCTGGTTCAAGAAGCCGGTGGCCAAGGTGGACGACATGAAGGGCCTGAAGTTCCGCACCGTGGGCCTGGCCATCGACGTGTTCAAGGAACTGGGCACCGCCGTCAACCCGCTGCCCGGCGGCGAGATCGTGCCGGCGCTGGACCGTGGCCTGATCGACGCGGCCGAGTTCAACAACGCCTCGTCTGACCGCATCCTGGGCTTTGCCGACGTGGTGAAGAACTGCATGCTGCAGAGCTTCCACCAGAGCGGTGAACAATTCGAGATCCTGTTCAACAAGGGCAAGCTCGAGGCGCTGCCGGCTGAATTGCGCAACGTGATCACCCACGCCGTGGAGGCCTCCAGCGCCGACATGAGCTGGAAGGCCATCCAGCGCAACTCGCAGGACTACATCGAGCTCAAGACCAAGGACAAGGTCAAGTTCTACAAGACGCCGGACGCCATCCTGCGTGCGCAGCTGGCCGCCTGGGACAAGGTGATAGCTGCCAAGGCCGGTGAGAACCCGCTGTTCAAGAAGGTGCTGGAGTCGCAGAAGGCCTTTGCCCAGCGTGCCGGCGAGTGGCAGAACGACTACATGGTCGACTTCAAGATGGCGTGGAACCACTACTTCCGCGCCCCCGCCAAGAAGGCCTGAAGTCAAGGGCCTGACAATAACGGGCCACCGGCTTCAGGCCGGTGGCCTTTTTTCGTCTCCTGACCTGATCTCCACCGATGCAAAGCCTTCTGCTGTTTGTCGACCGGGCGTCCACCTGGCTGGGCAAGACCTTCGCCTGGTCCATCGTCTTGTTGACGCTGGTGATCACCTATGAAGTGTTCTCCCGCTACGTGCTGAACACGCCGCATGACTGGAACCTCGACGTCCAGATCATGGGTTACGGCACGCTGTTCATGATGGCCGGCGCCTACACACTGAGCAAGAACGGTCACGTGCGTGGCGACGTGCTTTACGGCTTCTTCATGCCGCGCACCCAGGCCACGCTGGACCTGATCCTCTACATCCTGTTCTTCCTGCCGGGCATCGTGGCGCTCACCTGGGCCGGATGGAACTTCGCCTCCGAGTCCGCGGCCATCCGCGAGAGCACCTTCTCGGCCACGCCGCTGCCGGTGTACCCCTTCAAATTCGTGATCCCCATCGCCGGCGGCATGCTGCTGCTGCAGGGGCTGGTGGAGATCGTGCGCTGCATCCAGTGCATCCGGGACGGTGAATGGCCGTCACGTGAGCAGGACGTGGAAGAAGTCGACGTCGACAAGCTCAAGGCGATGGTTCAGGTCAAGGACGAGGACATCGCGGCGCTGGACAAGTATGTCGCGCCGGTCGCCCAAGGCCCGTCTGCAGGAGGCCAGAAATGAAAATCCGCAAGGAACTCTGGTTCGGCTTCATCCTGATGGCGCTCATCATCGCCGGCACGGCGGTGATGCTGATCTCGGCGCCCAAGATCACCAACGGCCACCTGGGCCTGATGATGCTGTCGCTGGTGGTGGTGGCCATCATGCTGGGCTTTCCCACGGCGTTCACGCTGATGGGCATGGGCATGATCTTCACCTGGATCGCCTACGAGGAGAACACGTCCAAGACGCTGACGCTCATGGTGCAATCGGCCTACAAGGTGATGAGCAACGACGTGCTCATCTCCATCCCGCTGTTCGTCTTCATGGGCTACCTGGTCGAGCGGGCCAACCTGATTGAAAAGCTCTTCAAGAGCCTGCACCTGGCCATGGCGCGTGTGCCGGGCTCGCTGGCGGTGGCCACCTTGTTCACCTGCGCGGTGTTTGCCACCGCCACGGGCATCGTGGGTGCCGTGGTCACACTGATGGGCCTGCTGGCGCTGCCGCAGATGCTGCGCGGCGGCTACGACGTGCGCGTCTCGGCCGGGGCCATCACGGCCGGCGGTTGCCTGGGCATTCTCATCCCGCCCAGCGTGATGCTCATCGTCTACGGCGCCACAGCGGGGGTGTCGGTGGTGCAGTTGTATGCCGGCGCCTTCTTCCCCGGCCTGATGTTGGCGGGTCTGTACATCGTGTACGTCGTCGTGCTGGCCACGTTCAAGCCGCACCTGATGCCGCCGCTGTCGGCGCAGGACCGCTTCGTGCCCTTGCCACCGCTCACGCAGAAGATTTCCGAGACGGTGTCCAACACGGCGCTGCCTGCCCTGCTCAAGGCCCTGAAAGGCAAGCGCAACGCCGGCGTGCCCACGGGCTACCTGATGCGGCAGCTGGGCGTGGCCCTGATGCCGGCAGCCTTCTTCCTGCTGGTGCTGGCAGGTAGCTGGCACCTGAACACCCGGCCTGTGGAAGCTGAGGCAGTGGCGGCCGTCTCCAGCGGCGGCGTGGCCGAGCCAGAAGGCGCGGCCCGGGAGGCCGGCGCAGCCGGTGGTTCCTCCGGTGGCGTGCAGGAGCCTCCGGGCGCCGACAGTGGCGGCGTCAAGGAGCCGCCGGGTGCGGACTCGGGGGTCAAAGAGCCGCCCGGGGCGGGCTCCGGAGTGAAAGAGCCTCCTGGGGCCGACACCGGTGTGAAGGAGCCTCCAGGCTCGGAATCCGGCGGCGTGAAAGAGCCTGCCGGCGCGTCGCAAGGCGTGCAGGAGCCTCCGGGCGCCGCCGCCACCGCAGGCGGCGCAGGGGCTCCCGTGCCTCAGGCCGAAGCGGCGCGCACACCTCCCACCACCGGCTGGTGGATCG
>CAISJH010000016.1 GCA_903885585.1 uncultured beta proteobacterium | reverse complement strand
TACTTGAACTTCGTCATCGCGCCCGGTTTGGTGTTGTTGCCAGATTACCTGCCCCACGGCACACCGCTCGAGCGACAAGCGCGCGTCGAAAAGCTGTTCTCAGAGGCCTTCCCAGGCAAGCGGGTCGTGTTCATCAACGCGATCGGCTTGAACTGGTATGGCGGCGGTTTGCATTGCGCGACCTTGAACGAGCCCTGACAATGCAGATGCATTGCCAATACAAGGCTTCTGCATTACCATGCGGGCCAGTACCTCTCCCAAAACTGAAGGCGACATGGCTGCCACCCTCGAAGTCCAGTCCACGCTGACCGACCGATACCAGACCACGGTGCCGGAAACCGTGCGCCGAGCCCTCCAACTGGGCAAGCGCGACAAGATCCATTACACGATTCGCCCTGGCGGCGAGGTCGTGTTGTCGCGAGCCGAACCCTCGGAGGAACACGACCCGGTACTCGGCCAATTTCTCGGTTTCTTGGCACGCGACATGGCCAGCCATCCGGAGCGCTTGAAAGCCATCGATGCGGCTTTGGTACAGCGCATCCAAGCACTCACCAGCGGCGTAGAGGTCGATCTCGACGCAGCCCTGTCGTCGGATGATGAATGACAGCGGGCAAGCCCGCTCCCCTGGTCATTCACGGCTGGACGGTCTTCGCTCACCCGCAATTCCTGGCCCAACTCGAAGCGCTGGCTCGGCAGGTCGAAGCCCTCCGGCATAAGGACCCAGCCGGGTATACGGGTAAGAACGCGACCAAGCGACTGGCGGCGATCAATCGGCTGGCGTTCGATGTGATCCCACAAGACCCGGCACGACCGGAGTACCGGCAAGGCAACACCCTCGGTGAAGATCACAAGCACTGGTTCCGTGCCAAGTTCTTCCAGCAGTACCGGTTGTTCTTCCGCTACCACGCGCCGAGCAAGGTGATCGTGCTTGCGTGGGTCAATGACGAGGACACCAAGCGCGCCTACGAGAGCAGCGACGACGCCTACCGGGTCTTTCGGAAGATGCTGGAAAGCGGCCACCCTCCGGGTGACTGGGACCTGCTGCTGGCCGAGGCCAATGCCGAGGCGCGGAAATCGAAGCAGGTCGCTGCCGGGCGTACGCAGACCTGAGCTGAAGTCGCGTTTACAGCAAATCTGGCAGTCGCGACCAGTTCACACGTGCTTCTTATAGAAGGCCCACTGCCCTGCCGCCAGCACGCCGACCACGACAGCAACCAAAAGCCAACAAAACTCCCAAGACACCGGCGCCGGCCAGACCAGCACACCCACAACACTTGTGACCAGGACAACCACCTGCGCGTACTTGGCCCGGTGGTAGAGACTCGCTGACTCCCGGCCAGCCTGCGCTTGGCGGATAGCACGCTGGCTCACCCCGTCAGTCGCACCAATGGCGTACAGCAGGATGAGCAGCGGCAGGAACCGGATCAGGATGCCTGCTCTCAAGCCCACGAGTTGCGTGCCCAGCATGGCAACTTCAATTTCCTCCTGACGGGCGACCCAGGTACGCCGCAAGACCGTGTCGGGGATGGACAGCGGCGAGCCATCGGCAAAGCGCTGGCCCATGTCATGCAGACCGGTGACTTTGAAGACCAGGGCGTAAAGGCCGTTGGCTGAACCAGAGACGGGCCAAGCCGAAGTACCTTGGCGGGCAGCGAGTTGTGCGCCCGCTGCCAGTTCTTCAGTTAGCAAGGCACGCAGCCCCTCGACTCGCCCCGGCCACACGTGCTCCACGTACAGCCAGTCCACGGTCCAGGCCACCAGCAGCAAGCCCGCCAGTCCAAGCGTCGCCGCGAAGGCCAGTTTGAAGGGCTTAAGCAGCACCCGGAAGACGGCGCTGTCCTCAAAGCTGGCGTTGCTGGGCATCCCTCCCCTCCAGTCCCTCGGCAAGATCCCCAGCGCCTGTCTCACCGGGCTCCGCCCGAAGCAGGGACACTCCGGCCGGCCACAACCAAGGCCCGTCCAGTCTGGCCTTGAGTGCCGCGCCAATCTCGGCCAGCCCGGCCGACATCACCGGGTCGTGCGCCGCGCTGGGTAAAGGCATGCGGATCTTGTGAAGCTGTCCGCCATGCAGCAGGGCAAAGGCCTGGCCCTTGGGCAGTTGCACCAGATAGGTGGGCTCCAGCATCCGAACCGTCTCGGTGGCGATACGGTCCTCGTTGCGGCTGGCGAAGTCGGTGAACTCGCCCGGGTCATTGGTGTCGGACACCGACGATGACGCCACGGTGGACGTGACCTGAACCGTTGGCAATTGGTCGGTGAGCAGTTCGGCCGTGGCCACTTCCTTGACCCGGAGCATCACCAGCGTGTTGAAGTTGCCGGCGATCTGTCCGGCTTTGGGGCGCGAACCGATGCGGGCTTCCACATCCGACCAGGTCTGTGTGTAGGCCGTCACCTGAAAGCCCGCCCCACCCGCCTTGTTCAGCAAGGGGATGAACTCGTCACCGATCAACTCGTTGAATTCGTCGGCGTGGATCGCAATACGACGGGAATTGACTTGGCCCGGCAGCCCCCTGCCCGGCCCGAACTTGTAGAGACTGCCGGCCACGCTGGTGAGGTCAGCAAACATCGAGTTACCCACCGCTGCGGCCACCTCATAGTCAGACAGCGCGTCCAGCCCCACGTAGACAATGCCGCCCACGTTGATCACCGTGGTCCAGTCAAAGACGGGCCGCCAGTCGCCGGGCGCGCTCCTGGCGGGCGACAGCAGCGAGGCGGTGCGGCCGGTGGTGAGCTTTTCCATCAGCGGCAGGAGCGAGGCCACCAGCTTGTCGAAGTGGCTCTTCTCGTAGTTCAGGGTGGAAGCCAGCGCGTGGGCGATGGGGTCGTACAGACGCCGGCGCCGGGCGTACTCCACCAAGCTCACTGCCCGCGCGCCACGCGACTGCAGCCCCTTGTCCAGGCTCTTCTTGTCGATGGGCTGGCGCTGCAACTCTTCTCGCCAACCCTCCGCAGCAGGCTCACGGTCCAGCCATTGCTCGAAGTAGTCCACCAACAGTGGCTCGATGTCCGAGGCGTGGCGGTTGATTTCCTCGTAGTTGGGCGAGCGGCCGAGCGCCACCAGCGCCCGGGCCATCACGTTGACGAAGCGCCAGACGAACTCCTTGAAGGCGGCGGACTGCCCTTCGGAAGGCAACTGGCCGGCGATGCGCGTGGCCACCTCGGTGATGCGTGAGAAGCTGCCCACCGGGTTGTATCGGGCGGAGATCTCCGGATGCCCGAGGTGGAACATGAAGAAGGCTTCGCCCCGCCCTGCCCTCTGGGCCTCGGCGTAGATGCGGCGCAGCAGGTCAGCATCACCCTTGGGGTCAAACACGATCACCACCTCGCCACGGCGGATGTCCTGTGTGATCAGCAGTTCGGCCAGACGCGTCTTGCCCACGCGGGTGGTGCCCAGCACCAGGGTGTGGCCCACGCGCTCGGACAGGTCCATCCAGATGTCGGACTCATCCGGCTCCACCCCGTGCAAGGCCGGGTCTCCGCCAAGACCGACGGGGGCAGGGTCAGACAGACCGACCCATTCAGCGGCTTTCTGGGGCAATCCCTGCGACAAAAGGGCCTGCTTCGTCGGAAGGCGCGCCTCGAACAGGCGCTGCGTGTGCCGCTGGTCCCACCGAAAGCCCTTGCCCAGGTACAGCCGGTCCGTGGACCAGGGGATCTGCAGCGAGGACATCTCGAAGCGTCGCAGGCGCCGCAGGTTGCGTCGGTAGCGCAACACGTCCCGAGCGCTGGTACCGCGCCAAGCGGCATGACCGAGGAGACCTGCCGCGAGCACCAGATGCCAGGGTGGCGAGATGAGCAGCAGGTCTGGAACGCTCACTGCCATGGCCGCAGCTGCGGTCGAGGTCACAGCCGCCACCGCCTCATGCGCTGGCCGCAGGCGAGCTTCGAGCCCGCTGCTCATGCGGGTGTCTGCCTCTCCAAGGCCTCGTTGACGGGCGGCAGGGGTTCGGCGAGGCGCTGCGCTGGCGATATCAGCACCCCATGCACCTTGACGCCGAGCTTCGGTCCATCACGCCACACATAGGCGTGCAGGGTCACGCCGCCGTCACTGTTCACATGCCAGCCCAGCTTGAAGACCTCGCGCTGCAGGTGCCTCAGCGGGTCGGCCACCGTCTCCGGGACTTCACGAGCGCCGCCGGTCTGCTCAGCATGGCTCAGTAAAAACACACGGAAGATGCCTGGCGACAACAGCAGCAACCCTTCAGGCACTCGGTGCACCAGGGCTTCTGGCGTGTTGATGACCAGCGATCGATCTTTCAGTCCCGAACGCACCCAGCGCATGAAGTCACCACCGAGTCCCTGGGGTATGGGGTCTACAGACACTGGATGGACTACCCGTTCAGCAGACGGGCCGGCACCTGCTGCCTCCTCCACGATCTGGCTGATGGGGTTGGCGCTCCCCGAGGAGCCCGCAAAGCAGCGACCAAAAGCATCCCAGACCTGACCATCCTGCTCCAGCCAATTGCGCACCTCCAGCGGCACAGTGGTCTCGAACAGGCCCCAGGCATCCTCCTGGCCATCATCGCGAAGGCCGCGCAGCAGGCTCGTCACCACCACGGCATAGGTCCACCTTGGCGCCAGAGCGCCCACCACTTCGGGTGGGGCGTGCGGGGGCAGGATGCGCTCGCGCCGGATGTCCAGAGACCGGATCGCCAATTCAGCCGCTCTTGCAGCGCCAAGGTCTCCCACCGTGGCCTCCAGCCCCTGCATCAGGGGTTGGACGGCGCGGGCGAAGGTCTCGGCAGGCAATCCCATGCGGATGCGCATCAAGGTCATCAAGGACGACAGCGGCATGGGGACGCCGAGGCGATGACTTGTCCGCTGGCCGTGGGCGATGGGTTCAATGAGGTTTGAGGTCGTCATCAGCCCAGTTTGGGCTGGCCGTTGACCCTCACTGGCCGAATCAGTAACTTCTTTTGTACTGATTCGCACTCGGCCGAGAGCCTCAAAAGAGACCTTCGCAGACACCTGCTTGAAGGTGTCTCACGACCCCGCTCGGCAGGGGCCTCCTACGAGGGGAAAAGAGGCTGCGAATCACGGTCTTGCCGCACTGGCCTGAGTACCCCGTTCAGACCTCCAAGAGGGGCCGTTCCGGCCGATCGAATCAGTACACCAACAAAGTACTGATTCCGCGGCACACCCCGCTTTGCGTTCCTAGGATGGCCTTCACCGGTTGCGCCTTCACAAGCCACCGGCCAACCGAAGCGGAGGCCCCATCAACACTTGCACCCCACATCAGAGCAGCGAACGGGCCGCAACGGCTCTGCTGCAAGCAGCCCTGTCAGCCACCCTGATCAGCGGGCCTGCGTGGGCCTGCTGGCAGGAAGCCGCCGACCGCTACGGGCTCAGCACCGAACTGCTGCTGGCCATCGCCCGCACCGAGTCCGGCCTCAACCCACAGGCCATCGGCCGCAATGCGGATGGCAGCCGCGACATCGGCCTCATGCAGATCAACTCGAACTGGCTGCCCGTGCTGGCCAGGCACGGCATCAGCGAACACGACCTGCTGCACCCCTGCACCAGCCTGCAGGTGGGGGCCTGGATCCTGGCGGGCAACGTCCAGCGCCTGGGCTACTCCTGGGAGGCGGTGGGTGCCTACAACGCCAGGACGCCGTCCAAACGACAGGCCTATGTGCGCCGCGTCCAGCGGCAACTCTCCCTCACCAGCGCCTCCTCCCCAACCCTCCACCCCAAGCACTGAGGACCACTCCCATGCGCATTCATCAACTCGGCCCTGCTCGGTTTTCCCAAACATCCCTGATCGCCGCCGCCCTCTTGCTGACGTGCGCCGGCCCTGCACTGGCTGGTGGCACAGGCACCGAGTTTCAGAGCATGTACACGACCATGCTGGACTGGGCCACGGGTTTCCTGGGGAAGTCGATCGCCATTGCCGCCTTCATCCTGGGCGCGGGCATCGGCGTGGCGCGCTCCTCGCCCATCCCGGCGCTGGCCGGCGTGGTCTTCGCGCTATTCATGGTCTACGTACCGACCATCATCGACTCGATCATGACGGCCGTCATCTGACGGCGGGCGGCCACCAGAGTTCAAGTCTTCGGCACCAGCACCATGGTCGACGCCAGCCTCGACATCCCCCGGCGGCTGAACGATCCGCCGCGCATGTTCTGGTGGGATCTGGACGTCTCACTGCTGGTGCTCGGCGCGGCTCTGGCCGGCATGGTGGCGGGCTACTTCGTCACCGGCTGCGTCGTGGGCCTGCTGCTGGCTTCCGCTTACGGGCGCATCAAGTCCGGACGTCACCCTGCCTTTGCGCTGCACCTCATGTACTGGCACCTGCCCAGCAGCTTGAGTGGCTTGAAGCGCACGCCGCCCTCGCATGAGCGGGAGCTGTTCGGATGAAGCTGTCCGTCCTCCAGGCTGACGCTGCAAGTGCGCGCCGTGCCACCGTGCTGCTCGCAGCTCTGCTGCTGGGCTCCATGGGCGCCAACCTGCTGCTCGCGGGCCTGGCCTTGAGCCTCGTGGATCGGGAGCGGGTGATCGTCGTGCCGCCGCAGATCCAGAGGAGCTTCTGGATCGAGAGTGGCCGGGCGAGCCCGGAGTACCTGGAGCAGATGGGGTACTTCCTGCTGCAACTCACGCTCAACGTCACGCCTCAGAGCGTGGATCACCAGTCGCGGGTGCTGCTGGGCTACGCCGCACCGGCCGTACACGGTGAACTCAAGACGACGCTTGCCAATGCGGCCGAGCGCCTGAAGCGCGACGGCGCCTCCACCGTCTTCAGCGCTCGAGACCTGTCGGTGGACGCCCGCGCGATGCGCGTGGGCGTGCGCGGGCAACTCACCACCTTCATCAGCGACCGCCGCGTCTCGGACGTCCCGAAGGGCTACGTCATCGAACTGCAGTGGACCAACGGCCGCATCACGCTGAAGTCCTTCCGGGAGACCGACCCCCATGACCCCCTCAAATCCTCTGAATCCGCTGAAGGAGCGCCCGCAGCCAAGTCTGCCCGCCCGGCTCGCGCAACGCCTGACCAGCCTGACACCGGTCGCTCTGATGTTCCTGATGCTGACCCCAAGCCCTGAGGCGCACGCGCTGCAGGTGCTCGAAGCTACGGAAGGCCAGACCGTGCTCGGGCGCCTCTCAAGCAAGGAGCTGACCCGCATCGCCGTGGAGGGTGGTCGTATCCGCAAGGTCACGGCTCAGGGTGGGGAGTTCCTGATGGAGAAGGACGAGGACCAGGGTCAGATCTTTATCCGACCCACCTCCCCCGAGAACCCAAGACCCATCAACCTCTTTGTAACCATCGAGGTCGGGGGCGAACCGCTGACGGTGGGCCTGCTGCTGCAGCCGGTGGACACCCCGGCCGACACCATCATGCTGCGACCCACGGGCACCTCTGGCCCCTCCGGTGCTCGCAGGCACTCTATACAAGGCCCGGGACCATCCTCTGATGGCCGCCCAGATCCCCGCTCTCCAAGGCATGTTCGGCAGTTGAAGAACCTGCTCGTCGTCATGGCAGACAACCAGGAGACGCCCGACTTCGAGGTGCGGGAGGTGCGTCATGAGCAGCCGCTGTGGGTAGGTACCCGACTGGTGCTGCAGCGCCAATGGCTGGGTGACGGCCTTGTCGGTGAGCGGTACCGGCTTGCGAACATTGGCCCGCAGACGCTTCGGGTGCATGAACAGCACCTGTTCAAGCCCGGGGTCATGGCCGTGAGCGTGGAGCACGATCGGTTAGAGCCGGGCCAGGTCACCGCCCTCTTCGTCATTCGGCAGCGGCGCGATCATGAGTGAGTCCGTCGCCCCGGGCTCCACAGCCCGCCCCTCCGGCCTACCCCCCGCAAGCGCTGAGGTAGTTAATCCCTCGGGAAGCAACGGCGCGGTGCGCCGCCGCCAGATGTTGCTGCTGGCTGGTGGGGTCGTAGTGGTCGTCATCGGCACCGCCCTGGCGGTGTCCCTGAGTTCCAGCCGACCCGAGAAGGACAAGCCCGCAAAACCCAAGACCACCCAGATCCTGGCGCCTGGTGCTCAGGTGGATCCGCGGGACGCTTGGCGCGGCCAGGCCGACGCGCAACTCAAGGCCGTGGAACAGCGCTCGCGGGACCTCCTGCAGCGCAACACCGAGCTTGAGCAGCAAGGCAAGGAGATGCTGGAGCGGCTCAAGAAACTGGAGGGAGGATCCGGCGCGGCGTCTTCTTCCGCGAGCCTTTCAGGGCTGACACCCCTGCCTCCACCTGCGGTCCAGGCGCCGGCCCTGCGGCCGAACTTCGGGCCAGACAGGTCAGGGGCAAACTCAGCACAAGTGCCGCTGCCGCCGCCACTGAGATCCACCGGGGCTCCTTCGGGATCGGCAGGTTTTCAGGGGCAAGCTTCACAAGGTTCTTCGGGGGGTCTGGCCACGGGACCGAGCAGCCCCGGATTCATGGGCTCGCCAGCTGGCATCGTGACGGTCGTGTTGGAAGACAGTCGAGCAGCCGTCAAGGGTACTGCGCCGAATTCACTGCAGTCCAGGCAAAGAGCCGGCGGCGCTCCAGCGTCGTCGGCGCAGACAGCGTCCGCCTCAGCCGGCTCGGAGCCAGCAACTGGGCAGAGCAACACGTCCGCCCGCGACACCCGCCACTACCTGCCCAGCGGCTCTTTCGCCCGGGCGTTGCTGCTGGGTGGTCTGGATGCGCCCACCGGCGGGCAGGCCCAGCGCGACCCGCAGCCCGTGCTGCTGCAACTGCTGGACCACGCCGTGCTGCCCAACCGATTCCGGGCGCAGGTGAAGTCCTGCCTTGTGGTGGGTGCGGGCTACGGTGATGTGAGCGCCGAGCGCGCCTACATCCGCACCGAAGCCCTGTCCTGCGTCACCAGGGACGGCACAGCCATCGACGTGCCCGTCAAAGGCTACGTCACGGGAGAGGACGGTAAGGCAGGACTGAGGGGCCGGCTCGTCTCCAAGCAAGGGCAGATCCTGGCCAATGCGTTGCTGGCCGGCGTGGCCAGCGGCATTGGCAGCGCGTTCCAGCAAAACGCCACCACGCTCTCGGTCTCCCCGCTGGGCTCCACCTCGACGGTGGAGCCCTCCAAACAGCTGGAAGCAGGTGTGGGGACCGGCGTAGGCAAGGCTCTGGACCGGCTCGCTCAGTACTACATCAGCCTGGCTGAGAAGGTGTTTCCGGTGATCGAAGTCGATGCCGGACGTACGGTGGACGTGGTCATCACCCAGGGGGTGAGCCTGAGCAGCCCCTTGAACTCCAGCACTGCGCCGGGCGACTCCACCCCGGCACTGACCTCCCGCAGCCAAAACCTGCAGCGGGCCGGGCTGGCTGCCCGCCTGGGCTCAGGACCTGGCGGACTCAACAGGAATGACTCGGATGAAGACTGATCCTGCAATTCGAAGACTGACTACCCTGGCTGCTGCAGTCTTGATGTCCACGGGTCTCGGCACGGCCCTGGCGAGCACTGCGGACAAGGCCAGCCAGGACTTGCTCGCGCAATTGCGCAGCCTGTATCCAGCTACCCACTTCAAGTCCGTCAACACGACGCCCTGGCCCGGTGTCTTCGAGGTGGCCATGGGCGCGAATCTCGCCTACGTGGACGCGGCAGGACGCCACTTTCTCTTCGGCCACTTGTTCGACATGCGCGAGCAGCGCGATCTCACCGCCGAGCGTCGCCAGGTGCTGTCGCGCATCGACGTGAAGGATCTCCCACTGTCCGACGCCATCACCGAGGTGCGGGGTAACGGCAGCAGGTTTCTGGCGGTATTCAGCGATCCGGACTGCCCGTATTGCAAGCGGCTCGAAGTCGACCTGCAGGACATGACCGACGTGACGATCTACACCTTCGTCATGCCCCTGGCATCCCTGCACCCCCAGGCCCGCGACAAGGCCGTCAAGGTGTGGTGCGCGACGGGGTCAGACGCTTCAGGCTCTAGCGACGCCCGACAACGTATCGCCGCTCGGGTCGAGGCTTGGCATGTGCTGATGAGGAGGAGTTCCCAGAGCGGCGATGGAACAGTGGATCGACAAGTCCCACAAGCCACCGCAGATTGCGACCACCCAATTGACCGGAACGTCGAACTGGGACGGTCGTTGGGCATTCACGGGACTCCCACTCTGGTAGCTGGGGACGGGCGAATGCTCCAGGGGGCTTCTGGCCGGGAACAAGTCGAGGCCTGGCTGGGTGTCCCCAGCAAGGATACGGAGTTCAACGCACAGGCTGATACGACGAGTACTTCAAACACTTCCAAGGCGACAAGCTCGTCATCTCCTCCTGCGGTTACGCCCAAGAGTTCAGCAGCAGGACGTTCCTCCCGCAGTCCATCAGCGAGGGCGAAGCCGTGATGACCACTAGGGCTGTGCAACACCGGCGGACTGCGACGGCCCTGGCCCTGGCTGTCATGGCTGCGACCGTCCTGAGCGGTTGCGCCAGCCAGATGTCGGCCGTCGGCGGAGACACCCGCTATGCATGTAACGCGCCCACCGGCTCGCAGTGCACGTCCGTCTCTGGCGTGTATGCCAACGCGAAGAACAGTCCCAGCACAGTGACACCGCCTGGAAGGCCTGATCCGCTAGCCGAATCGGTGTCATTCTCCGTGGAAGGTCTCCGAGCGCCGACTGACCGTGCTGCAAGTCCAACAGGCCCTGCAAGTCGAGCTGGCGACTCATCAGAGCCCAATCAAGAAGCCGTACCCGCTGTCTCTGAAGCAGCAGCAGCCTCAGTCGCGATCGCCGAAGCCCAACCCCTGAGGCTTCCACCGCGCGTGCTGCGCCTCTGGGTTGCCCCCTGGGAAGACGCAGACGGAGACCTCCACGAGGCCTCCAACGTGCACGTGCTGATAGATATCGGCCGTTGGCGGATAGAGCACGTACGCCCAGTCGGCGCCAGAACCCAGGACGCGGTCAAGCCCCCTGCGGCTCTCCAAGGCGGGAACTCTCGCTCGGAGGCACCCCGCTCGGCAACCGCGCCTCCCAGAGCTGCAGCGCCCGCAACTACCCCGCAGCGCTGATCAGGCCCCGGACACCTCCATGCTCCAGTCGCTCCTGCAAGACCTGCAGTCCACCCTGGCCCGAGCCACTTCTGCCGACCTGCTGCAAGGCCGCCCCGACGGGCCGTCTCTCATCGGCGCGTCCGCAGCCACCTTCTCCCAGTGGCTGCCCTACCGCGCCTGGCTGGACGATCGACAGGTCTTCGTCAATCGCGACGGGCTGGGCTTTTGCATGGAACTGCGCCCACAGTCCGGCGCCGACGAGGAGATGGCCCGAGTGCTGACCTCGCTGTATGCCTCCTCGCCAGCAGGCACCGGCATCCAGTTCCACCTGCTCGCCAGCCCCGCCATCCGCCCGCTCCTGGCCCGCTACGCCAGTCTGCGCAATCCGGACGGCCCCATCCCAGAGTGGGAGGAGCGCGGCCGCGCTGGCCGGCACTCCAACATCCACCGCTCGATGGCCCGCAAGCGCGTGGCCCACTATCTGGCTGGCCGCCACCGCTCGCTGCTGCCCACGCAAAGCCTGCTGCTGCGGCAGTTCCGCCTCATCGTCTCGGTCACCGTGCCCGGCAGCGCGGACGACATGAGCCGCCTGGACGAGTTGCTGCTGCTGCGCGACAGCTTCAGGGCGACGCTGCATGCGGCAGGTTTTCCGGCTCGGAACTGGACGGCTGAAGATCTCGTCAACACCGTCTCTGCCCTCCTCGACCCGCACCGCTTTGCAGGTGAGGCCGCTCCTCTGACTTACGACGACGGCCGCGAGTTACGGGATCAGGTCATCGATCGGGCCACTCGCCTGCGCGTACATGCCGACGGCATCGAGTTCAGC
The DNA here is from genome assembly GCA_903885585.1 of uncultured beta proteobacterium. Taxonomy (GTDB): domain Bacteria; phylum Pseudomonadota; class Gammaproteobacteria; order Burkholderiales; family Burkholderiaceae_C; genus Rubrivivax. Next base: position 21,178 of record CAISJH010000016.1, on the reverse strand, counting down.
CACCTTGTCCCGAGCCCCGGCTTCGGCCACTTCGCTGAAGCAAACGGGTCTGAAGGATCGCCCTCCCTCACTCGCACCCGCCTCATGTCGGTGCGCTCCTACCCCGCCCGCTTTGCGCTGTGGAATGCCGGCAGCCTGATCGGCGACCTCTACCAGGCCACGCTGCAGATCCCCTGCCCCTTCCTCATTACGCTGGGCGTGCACGTGCTCGACGCCGAGGCCACCCGCAACTGGGCATTTCTCAAGGCCGCGCGCGCCACCACCAACGCCACCAGCTACATGGCGCGCTTTCTGCCGGACATGCAGGAGCGCAAGGCCGACTGGGACATCGTGCTCAAGGCGCTGGACGACGGCCAGCAACTGGTGGATCTGAACCTGCAGCTCGCCTTGTTCAGCGCCCTGCCCGACCCATCAGCCATCACCCGCGCCGAGCAGGCTGCGCGCGCAGTCTTCCGCTCCCGCGGGTTCGAGCTCAGCACCGACGCGCTCATGATGACGCAGGCCCTGCTCGCGAGCCTGCCGATGACGCTGTCGGCGCCCTTCCACGCCGACTTGAAGCGCGTCAAGCGCGTCAGCACCAAGACCTCGGCCAACGCCGTCCACCTCTCCCCCCTGGTGGCCGAGTGGGCCGGCACGGGCACGCCCGTGCTCATGTTGATCGGCAGGCGGGGCCAGCTCATGCCGCTGGACGTCTATGACAACCCGGCCGGCAACTTCAACGTGGCCATCGCGGGGACCTCAGGGTCGGGCAAGTCGCTGCTGCTCAACGAGATTGCCGCCTCCTACCTGGGCTGCGGGGCCCGGGTGTGGATCATCGACGTGGGCCGCTCCTACGAGAAGGCCTGCCGCAACTTCGGTGGCACCTTCATCGAGTTCACCGAGGAAGCCGGGCTGTCGCTGAACCCGTTTGCGCTGGTGGAGGACATCGACGAGGAGATGGAGCTGCTGCAGCCCCTGCTCGCCCAGATGGTCTCGCCGCGCGAGCCGCTGGACGGCTTTCGGTTCTCCACGCTGGGTACGGCCATCAAGAAGGTCTGGGCCGCCAAGGGCCGCGCCATGACCGTCACTGACGTGCAGCAGTTGCTGGCAAGCGGCCACCTCGAAGACGAGGTGCCGGCGGGATCCGAAGGCGACCGGCGCTTGAAGGATCTGGCCGCCATGCTGCTGCCCTTCACCCGTGACGGGGCCTACGGACGCTGGTTCGATGCCGGCAAGCCCATTGACTTCAGCAGCGACTTCATCGTGCTGGAGTTGGAGGAGCTCAAGGCCAAGAAGGATCTGCAGACCGTGGTGCTGCTCATCGTGATGTACCGCATCACCCGCGAGATGTACTTCTCGCGCGAGCGCAAGAAGATCGTGATCATTGACGAGGCCTGGGACCTGCTCTCGGGCGGGGCCACGGCCGAGTTCATCGAAGCCGGCTACCGCCGGGCGCGCAAGTACAAGGGTGCGTTCATGTCGGCCACCCAAGGCGTGGACGACTACTACCGCAACCCGGCGGCCAAGGCGGCGCTCGACAACTCCGACTGGATGTTCCTGCTGCGCCAGAAGCCCGAGTCCAACGAGATGATGGACAAGCTGGGTCAGGTGGCGATGGACGACGGGATGAAGCGGCTCATGCAGTCGCTGCGCACCGAGCACGGTGCCTACTCCGAGGTCTTCATCCACTCACCCGCCGGACAGGGCGTGGGCCGGCTGATCGTGGATCCGAGCACCCTGCTGCTCTTCAGCAGCCGCGCCGAGGACTTCAGCGCCATTCAGGCCAGACGCGATGCGGGCCTGAGCGTGGCCGAAGCCATCGAGGCGGTGCTGCGTGAGCGGGGGCAGGCGTGACGGAAGCCCACGCCAACGCTACCCCGCCGAATGCCAGCCAGCCGCATGCTGCCCAGCAGGAGATCACACATCCTGACCTGCCGATCTGGGCAGGAGGCGCACTCGCCCCTCGGGCTCCTCGACCTAACGACGGCGAAGGTTTTTTCCTGCTGCTGGGCTTGAACTTCCTGATCAGCATGGCTTTGGTGACCGGTGCTTGGCTTTGGATGCACCAGACCCGCCCGCCCGCCGTGGCCGTGCTGGACGTGGCTGAGCTCTACCGGCTCAAGGAGGCGCAGGTCACCGCCGTGCTGGTGGAGCCTCGCAGCACCGACACCCAACGCGCGCAGGCCCTGCGCGAGGTCACCGAATTCGGTCAGGAGGTCGCCCGACTGATGCAGACCTTGCCCGAGACCTGCCGCTGCCTCGTGCTTGCCCGGGGCTCGGTACTTGCCCGCAGCGCCGACCTGCCTGACCTGACCGACCAGGCGCGTCGGGAACTGGGGTTGTGAACCGATGGACACATCGAAGGCCATGAGCGCCATGAGCTTGTCGTCACGCTTTGATTCCAGAAGTCTGCTGCGCAGAGCATGGAAGAGACGCGCCGCCGTGCTGGGCGCCTCAGCGCTGATTGCCACGGCCGCCTGGTTGCCCACACGCTTTACCTTCGGGCTGAACGCCAGCCAGAGCCTGCCGTATCAACTCTTTCTGATCGACAAGGCGGCCACGCCTGGCCGTGGCGATCTGGTGGCTTTTCGGTGGCACGGCGGTGGGCCGCACCCCGAAGGCGTGACTTTCGTGAAGTTCGTGGCGGGCGTGCCGGGTGACCAGGTGAGCGACCTGGACGGCCTGTTTCACATCAACGGCACGCCCGTCGCCCGGGCCAAGACACTCGGCCTGCAGGGCCAACCTCTGGAGCCGGGACCCACGGGTGTCATCCCGTACGACCACCTCTTCGTGCACGCCCCGCACCCCGACAGCCTGGACTCGCGCTACGCGCTGACCGGCTGGATCCACCGCTCCCGCGTCATTGGCAAGGCCTATGCGTTGTTCTGATCGATGCTTTGGCCAGCTTTCTGGCCGGCAATTCAGGGGGCAAGTCGGTGCCCTGGCCCTGATCGTCGCTCTTTGCAGCGTACCGCTGACGGTCGGTGCCCGGGATCTGGGCGCCATCGGACCCACCTACCCGATTGCTGAGCCCAACCTCCTGCAGGTGATCCTGGACCGCCTGCAAGCCGCCCAGCGCTCTGGCGAACTTGACCGCGTGAACCGGCAGGCCCAGCAGCGCCTTCGCGATCAGGTGGAGAACCCGCCACCAGTCACTGGGGTTGTCAAGACCACCCAAGCTCGTAGCTTCCACTTCGACCCGACCCTGCTTGTGACGCAGCCCATCACCGACGCCGACGGACGGGTGCTGGTGCCCCCAGGCACCACGATCAACCCTCTGGACGTGGTGCCCCTGTCACGGCCCTTGCTCTTCGTGGATGCCCGCGACGAATCTCAACTCAAGCGCGCAAAGCTCTTGATCGACGAACGCATGGGTCAGCTGAAGCTCATCCTCACGGGCGGCTCCTACCTGGAATTGATGCGGCGCTGGCAACGTCCCGTCTTCTACGACCAGCAGGGTCTGCTGGTCCAACGCCTGGGCATCCGTCAGGTGCCCGCCCTCGTCACCCAGGACGGCCGCCGGCTGCGCATCGATGAGTTGCTCTGACGTTGTTCGATCAGCGCTGCGCCTGCTGACGCTCGTCCTCGCCTGCGTGGGCTGGAGCGTGTTTCCAGGGACAGCGTTTGCCTCCACCTGCCACGGCCGCTTTGCCAATCCCATCACTGACATCTGCTGGAGCTGCCTCTTTCCGCTGACCATCGGCTCGGTGCCCATCGTCTCTGACGGGCAGCCAGACATCGGCAACCCGTCCTCACCGCTGTGTTACTGCAGCAACCCGCCTCTCTTGGGGGTTTCGATCGGCTTCTGGGAGCCGGCCAGGATGGTGGATGTGACGCGCACACCCTTCTGTCTGGTGGGCTTAGGCGGCATCGCGCTGGACCCCGGCATCCATGTCCCCCGTGGCGCTCAGGTGGGCCACGACAGCAAGACCCGCAACAGCTTCTACCAGGTGCACTGGTACGCCAACCCCATCCTGTCGTGGATGGAAGTGCTGCTGGACTTCCCCTGCCTGGAGCCGGGCGGGCTGGACATTGCCTATCTGACCGAGGTGGACCCGCTGTGGGCTGACGACGAACTCACGGCCATCTTGCACCCCGAGGCACTGCTGTTCGCCAACCCGGTGGCCAAGGCGGCTTGCGCCGCTGACTGCGTGGCTGCAAGCACCGGCTGGGGCCAGGCACCGTTGTTCTGGTGCGCAGGCTGCCAGGGCTCGATTTACCCGATGAACGGACACGTCACCACCCACATCGGCGGGGTGCAGGCCTCCGCCCTGCTCGTGCAGCGCATGACCGCCAAGATGCACAGGCAACTCGTGACCTTCGCAGGCGCAGGTTCGGCCGGTCTGTGCGGCCTCTACCCCCAGCAGGTCATGGACAAGACGCACTACAAGCTCCAGATGGTCTACCCGGTGCCGGCCACGGGTCGCACCGACGGCAGTTGCTGCCAGCCCTACGGGCGCACCACCATCACCTGGGGCGCAGGCAAATCCTTCCCCGTACAGGGCGAGGATTTTTCGTACCAACTCTTCAGGAAGCGCAACTGCTGTGTGGGCGCGTATTGACTCGTTTTGTTGGGGCGTCGCGCGGGTAGCTTGGCTCTGCTCAAGCCTGGCCGGCACAGCTCTCGGCACAGCTCTCGTCTGCGCAGCGCCCGCAGTGACCGCGCCTGCTGCGCCGACACCGCGGTGGCCGACGGCCGATGACATGGCCAAAGCTGTGCGCGAGCGCCCCATGCCGTCCATCCAGTTGCCTGGTCGGACCACGCCCCAGGTTGATGCAGACAGAGCCACGCGCTCTGCGGTTCCCAGTCTCCCCGCCCAGCTGTCTCCTCAAGGCTCCCAGCTCGACATCGAAGCCTTGGCACGGTCGGCTGCTCGCCTTCAGCAAGGGCCTGAGCAACTGGGTCCGGACACCCCTCAGCCGATTCGTATCTTCATCACACTCGACATGCCACCTCAGAGCCTGCGCCTGTTGGCCGAGCAGGCGGCCCGCAGTGGTGCCACGCTGGTGCTGCGCGGTCTGAAGAACCAGTCCATGCGGCAGACCGTGGCCGCGGTGGGGGACATCCTGGGCCTGCCTGCCCAGTCAGGCACTCCCAGCCCCCACTGGATCATCGATCCGGAAGCCTTTGAGCGGTACCGGATCACCCGCGCGCCCACATTCGTCGTGGATCTGGGCGCGGGAGTGGCTGCCCCGCCGGAATCCGATGCCTGCAGAACCAGTTGCGCTGACCCGGCCCCTACGTCCAAGTCACCCCAAGCCAAAGCCAGAGATCGGTACGTCCTGATCGCAGGGGACGTCAGCCTCGCGCATGCACTGAACACGCTCGTCCGCGAGGTGCCGGAGGCCGCCGCCCAGGTTTCGGGCACCTTGGCCCGGCTTGAGGGTGGCCGTGCGAGCCCAGGGAAGGTTCGCCCGTGAGGACCAATTTGCGCCCCAGCGAGAAGTCGCGCAAGCCCCGGCATGGCTTCCCCCTTGCCCTCACCCTGACCCTGAGTGCACTGTTCATCTTGCTGTCCCTCCCGGTGGGAAGCCAGACCTCCAGCCAGTCCGCGTTCGAGCAGGGCCAATCCATGGGCCGCACCGGCAACACCAAGGCGCGCACTTCCATCGGGGCCAGTGGCGCCACCGCGCAGGTGCCTGGCTATGCGGGCACGCCGCTACAGACCAGCTACTTCGGAAGCCCCAACCTGGGCGGCGCCGCAGGCTCAGTCACGGCCGCCTGCGCCACTCCTTCGCAGCGAGCCCGTCCCTCGCCCGAATGCGCGGCCATCCAGTACAGCCAGAGCAACCCCACCCAGCGCTCCCCCCTGACCCTGCGCGACAACGACCCGCTGCTCGCCCGAAGCCGCACGATCACGGCCAACCCCCAGAGCATCGCCGGCCAGATTGCGGGCACCTACAGCGCCTGCACCGTGATCGAGCAGAAGGCACCAGATCGCTACATCACCGAGCGCTGCCACGAGTACCGCCAGCTTGACTCCGCCACTTGTGACCATGTCCTTGTGGTCACGCCCGTCTTCACCCCGGGCTGCACGCCAGGCGAGTTCCTCACCCGCGTCATCACCGACCCCTGCCCCGGCTGCGTCGATGTCGTGCAGATGGACTTCAGCTGCACCGCCAACGGCTACCAGGTGCACGCCTACACCCAGGCCCGCGACACCAATGAATTCCACACCGAACTCGGCGTCCAGGATGTGCCCGGTGCTGTGGGGTTGACCTTGCCCCGCACCGCTGGCCCCAGCAGCATGGAAGGAGGCTATTGCTACGAGACCTGGTTCAGCCAGACCTGCAACGGCCAGACCTGCACCATCACTTCAGGCTTCGCCAACCCCTGCCAGGGGACACAGGTCTCATCGCAAAACACCTTTGCCATTCCCCTGAAGGTGAGCTTTGAAGACCGCTGGGAGGATGACTGCGGTGCGCTGGAGGCCAGGGCGCGATGAACTGGAGCCGAGCCTTTTCTCTCGCCGGGTTGTGGCTGACGCTGCTTGGCTGCTCAACCGCCGCCCATCCCGCTGACTGCTACCGCTCAGGCCAGACCTGCGTGGAGGGGCCGCAGACCCGCAACATCCAGGGCTACGAGGTCTACCGCGACTGCTGGCGGCTGCGCTACGACTACACCTGCATCTCTGCGCAAAGCACCAACGACTGCCAGACGCTGCAGAACCAAGGCTGCAGCCCCCTGACTTCCACCTGCATGGAGCGCAGCGCGAGCGGCGCCTGCATGCTGTCGGAGCAGACCTGGCAGTGCAAGGTGGCCACCGGCGCCACCACCGTCATCACCCACTGCGGCTCACAGCAGTTCTGCCAGGACGGCAAGTGTTTTGACACGTCGCACGCCCCTGACGCGGACTTTGCGAAGGCGGTGGCCAGTCTCGAGGTCCAGCGCGAGGCGGGCCGCTACCTGGACCCAGACACGTTGGAGGTGTTCAAGGGCTACGACAACCGCTGCCGCAAGAAGCTCTTCGGGCTCGTGAATTGCTGCAAGGGCTCGGGCGGCAGCGGCGGAGGCTTCAGCAATTTCAGTCTCATGGCCGGCGCTGCGGGTCAGGTGGGCGGCGCTGTCGGCTCCAGCTACATGTACGACGCGCTCTTCACGTCGGATGCGCCCAACCTCGTAATCTCGGGCTTCGAGGCGCTGTTTGGCAGCGGCGGCGGGTCCTCCGCCCTGGCTGGGCTGATGGCCGGCAACGTCACGGTGGGCTCCTTCGTCGAGGCCCTGATTCCCGGACCCTGGGGCATCGCCATGCTGGCGATCCAGCTCTCCGGGCTACTGTCTTGCGAACAAGCCGAGCAGGTGCTGGCCATGAAGCGCGACCACCGCTTGTGCCACGACCTGGGCAGCTACTGCTCCAAGCGTCTGCCCATCATCCGCACCTGTGTGGAGACCACGCAAAGCTACTGCTGTTTCAACTCCCGCCTGTCACGCATCCTCAACGAGCAGGGCCGCGCCCAGGTCGGCCGCGGCTGGGGCAGCGCCACGCGCCCGGACTGCGGTGGCTTCACGCTCGATCAGCTCCAGACGCTGGACTTCTCCCGCATGGACCTGAGCGAGTTTTTTGCGGAGATCGCGCCGTCGCTGCCGAATCTGGGCGAGTTGCAGCAGCGGGCTCAGCAGAACATCAACCGCAGCGTGCAGCCTGGGGGTGGTCCGTGACGAAGACGGTCATGACTCATGTCGAGATCAGGTTGCTGCTGGGGGCGGCATTGCTCGGCGCTCTCTCCCCACTTCAGGCCAGCACCATCACCGAGATCCAGCCGCTGCTGCTTCAGGCCCTTCAGCACGGGAGTGCCCGTGCCGTGCTGGAAGGTCCAGGGGCTGAGTACATCCGCAAGACCTTTTCGACCACCCGACCCATCGAGGTGCAGGTGAACCGACTGCATCCCCTGCCACAGCCCGGCTGCCATCGGCTGGAGGTCTCCACCCGACAACAAGACGTCCTGGTCAACGGCACCAAATCAGATCAGAACTTGGTTTGGCAGGTCAGCGTCTGCGAGGACGGCAGCCTGCTGGGCAAGGGGAAGGCAGAGCCGTGAGGTCAGGTCAATCAAGGGCCTTGCTGGCGTGGGTAATAGCGGCCTGGGCGAGCGGTTCCGGGGCGGCGCCAGTTGACCCACCAGGGGCACCCGCCAAGGCCACCTCACAGGTCAAGGTGACCCATCTCGCACCGACCGCACCCGCTTACTGGCGACGCACCCAGGAAGGCTGGTTCTGGTACCGGGAACCCCCGGCCCCAGTGGCTGAGGAACCCCGACCCGCGGCAGATGCACCGCCAGAACCTGCACCCCCTCCTGCCCGCCCCCGCCCGCCCGAACTCGACACCTTCGAAGCGATGCAGGTCCGCCTGGAAGAACTCAAACGCGTGGCCGTCATCAATCCGACCGACCAGAACCTGGGGGCGTACATGCGCTACCAGCGGCAAGTCATGGATACCGCCGAGCGCTTTGCGCAGCGCTGGCAACGCCTGGTCTGGACCGAACCCGACCTGGACTACGCGCTTTCGGGCCGCCCCACCCAAGCCTTGGCCGTGGCAGCGTTTGACGCCCAGAAGCAGACCGACCACGAGCAGGCCGTGCGCAGCCTGGCTGCCACCCACGGCCTCGTCTTCGTTTTCAGAGGCGACTGCCCGTTCTGCCACCGCTTCGCCCCCATCCTCAAGCGCTTCGCTCAGGCGCACAGCCTGACCGTGCTGCCCATCAGCCTGGACGGCAGCACCCTGCCCGAGTTCCCCGAGGCTCGGCGCGACAACGGCATGGCTGCTCGCTTGAACGCCCGCGCCGTACCCGCCCTGTATCTGACCCAGCCACGCCTGCGGGAGATCCGAACCGTCGGCTTTGGGCTCATGTCAGAAGCCGACCTGCTAGAGCGCATCGCCGCGCTCGCCAGGGAGCGGAGCGATCCAACGCCATCTGCCAGTTGGTCCGACCCGGCAACAGCGGCCGCCACTATGACCTTCTCCACCACCTCCAGCGATCTGGCCACGCTCAAAGCCACGCTCAAAGTCAGAAGCACGCCATGACCAGACAAACACCCTCCGTCCCCGACTCGGCGGTGCAGTCGTTCCAGCGGGACAGTGATAACCGGAACCGCTGCGGTAGCAGCAATAGCGGCACTAGCAGGATACGCAGCAATGGCAAGACCACCAGCCGCTCCCGCGCACTCCCCGCGCTTCTGGCCTGTGCCATCGCCCTGTCCCCGTTGCAGGCCACGCCCGCCAGCCTGAACGCCGAGATGCAGTCCATGTTCGATGAGCTGGGTGCCATCGGCAACGTCACAAGCCCTGGAGCGTTCCGCGGCCAGGCGATGAACCTCTACACCGGTGGCAGCCTGATGATGCGCGCCCCTGGGCGCAACTACCCGCTGCTGCAGGCGCAACTGCCCAGCGTGCGCGCAGGCTGCGGCGGCATCGACCTCTACGGCGGCGCGTTTTCCTTCATCAACAAGGAGCAATTCGTCGCCCTGCTGCGCAACATCGGCGCCAACGCCGTGGGCTACGCCTTCAAGCTCGCGCTGCAGTCCATCTCGCCCGACATCGACAAGCTGTTGACCGAACTGCAGGACCAGGTCAACAAGATCAACGCGATGAACATCAACTCGTGCGAGGCGGCGCAGTCGCTCGTCAACGGGATGGTGGGCGAGTTCGACCAGTCGGTGCAAAGCGGCTGCGCCAACATCTCCCAGTACCTGGGCAGCGTCTCAGACCGGGCCGAAGCCCGCATGACCTGCGCCTCGGGCGCCGCCGGCGTGGTGCGCACGGCCGCAGACTCGGCCGACCCCAACGTGCGTAACGCCACCTTCGCCAAGGGCAACGTCACCTGGATCGCCTTGAACCAGGTGGGCGGCAGCATCAGCCGCCAGGAGAAGGAGCTGATCATGAGCGTGATCGGTACTGTCATCCTGACGCCGCCAGCCGATGACGGCAGCGGCGCCGGACCGCGCCACCTGGAGCCCACCATCCTGGGCTTGCGGGACCTGATGCACGGCAAGGCGGAATCCACCACGCCGGGCCAAGTGCAGATGGAGGTCTACACCTGCGACGAGACCGTCGAGTGCCTGAACCCCAGCCGAAGCACCGTCTCGGTCAAACCCTTCACCCAGTTGGTGGCCGAGCGACTGCGCCGCCTGTCCGACAACATCGCCACCCGCACCGCGCAGTCTCCGGCCGACATCGGGTTTGTGAACAGCACGACTGAGCCGGTCTACCGCATGCTGTCGATTGCCAACGCCGTGCCGGGCTCCAGTACCGCCGAGACGCTCATCGAGACCTACAAGGACGTGATCGCGCTGGACTATGCCGAGACGTTTCTTTCACGCACGCTTCGCCAGGCGCTCGGCGCGCTGTCCCAGTCCCTTCGGCGCTCGGCTATCGAGGCGCAGTTCGTCCAGACGCTGCAAGACAGTGGCCGAGACGCACTGCGCCAGTTGGCGGCCGACAAGCAGGCTGCTTATGCCAAGGTCCGCTCGGTCTCGGCCATGACCCAGGACCTGCAGACCCTGGAGCGGCAGCTCTGGAGCACCATGCCTCAGGCGGTGAAGTCCATGCTGGACTACGGCGCAGGTGCGGGCCAGCGCGGGTCCTGAGGCGACCCTCACTCGTCCCCCCCCCCTTTCCCGCCCCTGGCTTGTTCGAGATCTACGCCTACGGCAATGTGGACACCCTCACCGGGGTGTTCAACGCCATTGCCGCCATCATGGGCGGGGCCGATTACCTGGGCCTGCTGCGGGCCGTGGCCATCACCGGGGTGCTGGTGGCCGCTTTCGCGGGCCTGTTCACTCCCGGGCGCTTTCATGGCTGGGGCTGGTTGATCGGCTTCCTCCTGGTCTACCAAGCCGCCTTCCTGCCCAAGGCCACCGTGGTGGTGGTGGACAAGCTGGGCAGCCAGACGCCAGTGGCCATCGACAACGTGCCCCTCGGCCTGGCGTTCTTCGGCCACGCCACCAGCCTGATAGGAAACACCCTCACCGAGTTCTTCGAGACCGCCTTCCAGACGATTCCAGATGCCGGCGCCCAGTTGCCCGAGGCACTGGCGTACCAAAAGAACGGCGTGATGTTTGGCAACCGCCTGATCCAGGCCTCGCGAAGCGTGACAGTCGCCGACCCGCAGTTGCGCACCGACCTGATCGGCTTTGTGCAGAACTGCACCGCCTATGACCTGCAAGACGGCACCATCAACCCGGCCACCTTCTCCCAGAGCAACGACCTGTGGTCTCTGATGGGCTCGCCCAACCCCGCCCGCTTCACCGCCTATGGCAGCCCCGCCCAGGTAGGCACCTGCCCCGACGCCTACGCCTACCTCGCCCAGCGTCTGCCAGCGGCTGTAGCCAGCGCCCGCGCTGTCCTGGCGCTGCAGTTGAACCCGAGCCTCAACACGACTACAGCCCTCGGCAACATCGACACCCAGATCGAGCAGGCCTATCTCAAGACCCGTATCGCCAGCGCCGCTCAGGGCGCGGGTGACCTTCTGCGGCAGAACATCCTCATCAACCTGGTGCAAGACGCTGGCAGCGTGGCCAGCCAGCGCCTTAACGACCCGGCGGCGCTGATGCTGGCCACCGCCCGGGCACAGGCCACGGCCTCAGCCAACACGGCCTTCCTCACCATGGGCAAGCTGGCCGAGCAGGCGCTGCCGCTGGTGCGCAACGTGATCGAGGCGGTGGTCTACGCCGTCTTCCCCTTTGTGTTGCTCGTGTTGCTGCTGGCCCAGGGCAAGGGGCTGGCCACGGGCATCCGCAGTTTTGCGATGGGCCTGGTGTGGATCCAGTTGTGGCCGCCGCTGTACGCCATCCTCAACTACGTGGGCACGCTCGCCAGCGCCCGCAACCTGGAGGCCGCCTCTCGCATGGGGTCTACCGTGCAGGGCTTGGCGCTAGAGACCGCCGCCCGAATTCACCATGGTGCCGTGTCAGATCAGGCCGTGGCCGGCTACATGGTGCTGTCCATACCGGCCATCGCGGCCGCGCTGGTCAAAGGGGCTGAAGCTGGATTCCAGGCAGTGGCAGCCACAGGCGTCTTGCAGGGCGCAGCCACCAGCGAGGGAGCTGCCGCCTCCAAGGGCCTCATCAGCCAGAACAACGTGCAGTTCGACCAGCAACAACTGGCCCCCAACCGTACATCAGCCTTCATGACCTCCGCAGCCGACGCCCACGGCACCACCATCCAAGGGATTGGTGCGGATGCAGGCATCTTCCGCTACCAAGCCACCATGAGCCGCCTGCCCACCACCTTCACCATCAGCGAGCGGCAAGCGCAGTCGGTGGCGGACAACGCACGCAACGCGCAGACCACAGCCCAGACAGAGCGCGAAGCCTTCCAACGCAGCCAGGCCACCGCCCTGACCCAGGCCATGGGGCTGCAGGAGAGCTACGAGCGATCTGAGCAGCGAAGTGGGGACTCCAGCGTGTCAGAGGGTGGATCGAGGTCGAGCCAGATACAGACGCTCAATGCCGTGGCGCGTAATGTCAACAGGCAACTTGGCCTCAGAGAAGAGTCCACGGTCGGGAAGTCCATCGTCGCCTCCGCGAGTGCAGGCATCAAGATCCCGATGACCGAAATCGGTGCACGAGCGCAAGCAGACGGCAGGACACTTGATCAACAGTCTCTCGCAAGCGCATATGACTACGCCCGTAGCGCCGTTCAAACCACACAGGTTTCTGGCGCTTCTTCATTGACACGAGACTTCCGGTCCTCGGAGGCGTACCAGTGGGCTCGAAGCTCCCGTGCAGCAGCCACCAGCGGCTTCGACTCATCATTCCGAGAGGCGGCGGAGCGGCAAAACACGAGCGAGCGAGCCACCAGCCAAGCTCAAGAATTGGCCCGTACAGCTCAGTTCATGCGCGAGTGGAGCAGCGGTGCACAGACCGACTTCACCAACTACGCGGCCGCCCGCCTGGCCGAGCGCGGCCTTCTGCGCGAGGAAGACCCAGCACGGATGCAACGCACCGTGATGGACATCGCCATGGGATATGCGCGGGGTGGATCGGTGGCTGAGCGCTATGTGCCGGCCGACAGCCCACTGCCTCCGAGTCCAGTCGGCACCGCTTGGCCAACTGAGGTTCCAAGTCCGGCCTCAGACTGGCAGGTGCCCAATCAGCATCAGGCTAATGATGCCCTGGCGGATCAGCGGCGGTTGCACGACGCAACCGTCCACCAAGCCAGAGATGCCGCAGGGGTTGGCAGTCCGAGAACAGCAATTGACCGTTCCCCGCTGAGCAGCGTCCGCACCCAGCGCGAATCGGTGCGGGTGGCTGTCGAAGCCCAGAAATCAGAGGTGTCCCAAATCCAGCAGACTCTGAACCAGGACTACAACCAGAACGTGGCCGTCACCAACACTCGCAAAGACCATGGAGGAAATCCTGCAGTCTGGAGTACGGTCGGCGCCGACGCCTCCAATCGCTCAGACGTGGGAACAAAACCCACACCCGATCAGGTCAAGCCGTGATCCTGACCAAACCCACGATCAGCCAAGTCCGGTGACGGCCAGCCGAGTCGTCCGCCAATATCAAGGCTTCCCAGCCCGTTGGAAGTCATCCGTCCTGCGTAGCCGCCATCGTCGAAGAGATCGAACTCATTGGCCACCATCGCCGCCCTGATGTCGCCGTCAAGCCCCTCCGAAGCTTCCGTCTCAACCGTCAACGCAGCCACGCCCTGCGTCTTGAGGCTTGCGAGGAAGTTGAGGAATGCGTTGGACACCAGAACACCTGTCATCGAAAGGTCGAGATCAATTTTGAGCCTTGGGGCTCATCAGTCGCAAGCAAAGCTCGCGGCAGTCAAGCGACGGGGTCGCTCCAACCCAACAGTTCTGCCAACCGACGCAACACCCACTGTGCTTCGGCGGCACTGAACACCTCTGAGGCTGACAGCCCCTGCGCCATGCGCTCCAGGACGTCAGCCTCGGTGATGCCGAGTTCCCACTGCCTTGCCTTGGCCTTGTCCACCAGCATCTGGGCGAAGTCTTCGCAGAGTTCGTAGCGCTGCTCGATGAAGGCCGCCGTCTCGGTGGGCCGGAGCCGGCCTCCAGGGATAAACAGAGCCGTGAAACTCCGCGGCACCAGGATCTGCGAGCCGTCTCTCATCCTGGATGGTCCTGACAATTTGGTGTTCTGCGCAGAACCGCCAGGCAGCAGCTCAGTTCAGGCCAACACGTCCAGCAAGCTGCCCGTAGCGCGGCTGCCAGCCCGAAACACCGCCAGGTTGGCCAAGAAGGCGTTCTTCGCCTGGAGTTGGGCCACGAGGTCTTCCTCGATCGAGGCCCCTTCAGCCTGAGACCGCATAGCCGAGGCCTCGACACCACCCTCGGCCCGCGCGGTGTTGACCACCCGCTCCCGCCTGAACCCTGCAGTCTCCAGGTTGGACAGGTTGTGGGCCGAGGTGCGCAGTGCCGAGTCAGCTGCACGCATACCTGAAGTAGCGATGGCGGAAACGCTGGTCATGTTGCTGGTGGGTGGGCGTCTGAGAGGTCTGTGGCTTGATCAAGCCACAGATGCTCGACCAAGCGCGCCTCAAATCATCAGGCCTTGCCGGCCTTCTTGGCAACGGCCTTCTTGGCGACCGGCTTCTTTGCAGGCGCTGCAGCCTTGCCCGCAGCGGCCTTCTCAGCCTTGCGGCGCGCTGCCTTCGGGTCCACCGCAGCCTTGAACGCAGAGCCCGGCGTGAACTTGGGCGCCTTGGTGGCGGCGATCTTGAGCTTGGCACCCGTGGACGGGTTCACCCCAGTGCGGGCCGCACGAGCCACTTGCTTGAATGATCCAAAGCCGGGGATCACGACCGCGCCACCCTTCTTGACGGTGTTCACGATCGCGCTCGTGAAGGTCTCGACGATGCGACCGGCTTCAGCCTTGGTCAGGGAGTGCGCGCCAGCGATGTGCTCGATCAGTTCTGCCTTGTTCATGTTCTTCATCGTTGCTGCCCGGACATCCGGGCGGGCGGGATTGTCGGACAGAGATTCTCGCAATGCGGGTTCTCATCTGCCCTTGAACAAACAGCGTCGGCACTACACCAGCACTACCAGCTTAGGCACCGCATCCGCTCCCGCCCACACGATGGCGTTCTGCTCATAGTGGCGCCCCAGATTCTTGGAAACCTCCAGCGCCAACCCCAGCACCAGAAAACTCGGCTCAGGTGGCCAGCCGTTCGAAGGATGGCGCCCCTCTCCCGGCAGAAACCTCAGGCTCCTGCGGCGCAATTCCGCCGCCAAGGCCTCTTGTCGATGAAGGTTGCTCTCCTCATCCAACGGACGGCTGAAGGGATTGCACGCCGTGATGAAACAACTGCAGTCCACGCCGTGCCGGCGATGCAGCGCACGCAACTCCCGGCTCGCACTGTCGATCTTCAACACGATGGGGTCAACGCCCGCGTCTTGCCCCCTGCCCGAGAGGGGCTCCACCACATATTCCGTGACGCGGTAGGTGGCTTCCAAGTCGATGTCGATCATGAGCGTTGATGTTGCCTCAAGGTCTGCTCGACTCCTGAATTGCTCCGCCGCCCGGGATGCTCAGGCCGGCCAAGTTACCTAGCCTTGGCCTATTGGCGCGTCACCTGCCATCGAGTCGGTCAACACGGAGATGATCAGCTTGTCGATGGTCACGTCTGGCGAGTCCCTCTGCGTGAAGGCGTTGCCCTGCAACACCCTGTCGCGGGCGTCACTCATCACCATGAGTTCCTTCAGGAATGGCCGCAGCAGCTCCAATTCACGGGCGATTTCGGTCGGTGTCACAACGCAGATGATCTGAGCTGCTCCCTCAAGTGGGCAATCCCCCAAAAGAGGGATCTTGAGACTGCCGCTCACATCTCTAGGCTGTACAGCGGGTGCATTCGATTGGCGGCTCAAGACTGGGGGAGTTCAAGCGGCAAGTGTTGGCGACGGCTGAAAGCTGACACCAAAACCAGCGAATACTGATCGGCAGTTGTACTCGGCCTGTCGCCGTCCAAGCCTTACCTCAAGTTCGTGCGAATCACATTGCTTATTTGACGTCGTTACCGCAGGACTGAGAGGGGTCCGCGTGCAGTGAACCCAAGCCAGCTCCTCACACACACAAATCGGACGTAAGAAGGCAGCTGCTTTACGAGGTAAGTTACCTGCTTTGGGCCTTTTATGACCGTTGCCCTAGGACGCCCTCAGGGTCACTCCCTTGGCCCATTGCGGACTTCTCCGTAGTTGCATCTAGCCAAATTATTGCTAATCTAGCAGTATTTATAGACAAATAGTAAGCACTTAAAGACCTGCTCGCCTCGCCCGTCGCCATCATCTTGGACGAGCTGCGAACGAGCTTGCGGTAGGGGAGCGGAATGAACGAACTACTTCAGGCGTCTGCGGGCGTCATTGCGAAATGGCTTGAGGAAAGGCTTTCGAGCTTCGGCGAGAACTGGTGGCTTGATCACGTCGTCAACCGATTGACGTTCCAGCAGCAGCGCCTCACCGAGGAGAGGCGCATTCGGAGCCTGAGCGGTCTGGACCTAGCCGCAGTACTGCGTGTCCTCGACCAGAACTGGAATGACCTGGCCGCCATTAATCCGCTTCCAAGAGAAGGCCGTAACTGGGTGAAGGAACTGCAAAGCGCTCGGAATCGCTGGGCACACGCGCCAGTTGGTGGTGTGAATCCGACAGACACCTTCCGTGACGCAGACACCTTGGACCGTCTGCTAGCCGTCGTGGGTGCCAACTCGGACCTGACAGGGCGGATATCGGCGTTCAAAGAAGAGACCTTGCGGGGGCTCGCTCCAATGCCCGAGCGTTACGTGGCGGCCACCCAAGCAATAAACGCAACCGTGGCTACAGGCGGAGCGACTGCCCACGCATCGGCACTAACTCCCGCGAGCAAGTTTATGGTCGGCCAATTGCTCTGTCTTCGGTCGAACCCCGCAACAGTGTTACCCGTACTAGACATCCTGGCAGGTGAGGCTGCGGAGACTCGGTACCGCGTCTTCGAGAACGGCGCGCGACAGGTGTACTACGAGAGTCAACTCCGGGCCCTAGAAGAGCCTGAAACAGTCCGCACGACGCTTACGGCAGTTGGCTTGTCTTCCCTACTCAGTGCCATCCAACTGTCTTCGCCGTCCGCGTCGGCGCTCTACTCCTTGAACTCTGGTCGAGTTCGCTTCGTGCCGTATCAGTACCGGCCGGTGTTCAAGCTCATACGAGCCGACCGGCCCCGGCTGTTGGTCGCGGATGAGGTTGGTGTTGGCAAGACTATCGAAGCTGGCCTAATCCTCAAGGAGCTACAGGCGCGGAGCGACATCAAGTCGGTGCTCATCATCTGCCCCAAATCGCTAGTCACGGAGCGGAAGTGGGAACTGGAGATGAAGCGCTTCGATGAGCACTTTGTACATCTCGATGGTTCACTGCTCAGACACTGCATCAAGGAGACACATCTCGGTGGCGAGTGGCCTACGCAGTACGAAAGAGCGATATTGCCGACCTCATTGTTCGACAACGACCTCCTGTTCGGCAGATTTGGCCGAGGCAAGGCGCGGGATCCCGGTCTTCTTGAACTCGACCCTCCGCCGAAGTTCGACCTCGTCATAGTCGACGAGGCTCACCACATCCGAAACAGCGAGACGTTTCTGCATCAGGCGGTTCGATACTTCGCCGACAACGCAGAAGCCGTCGTTTTCCTTTCGGCCACACCGGTTCAGCTCGGCCGAAATGACCTTTACACGCTGCTCAATGTTCTGCGACCTGACGTGATCATCGATCCAGCCAGCTTCGAGCAGATGGCAGAGCCCAACCAGTTCATCAACGCAGCGATTCAGGCATGTCGACGCGGTGAAGCTGGATGGTCCGAACAAGTCAGAAAAGAACTGCGAGCGGTGGCTACGACCATGTGGGGGCGCCAGGTATTGGCCACCAACCCGGGCTTCCAGCACATCTACGACGGCCTTACCGAGGGAGGAAAGGACGGTGAGTCACGCATCAAGACCATCCACTCTTTAGAAGAGCTTTTCACTTTCAGCTCGCTCATCAACCGTACAAGGCGTCGAGACATCGGCGAGTTCACGACTCGGAAGGCAGAGACGGTCAGCACTGAATTCACTCCGAGCCAGAAGGAACTGCACGATGACCTGTTGAGTGTCATCGCCCGCATCCTCGCCAAGCTCCATGGGGACCAGAACGTGAAGTTCATGATGTCTACGGTGAGCCGGCAGGCCGCGAGCAGCCTATATGGGCTGGCGCCGGCGCTGCGAGACGTCCTACAAGGCAAGCTTGCCAGCCTTGAGGAGGCCGATGACCCCGATGACGGAGTCGAGCGGGAGTTCGATTTCGTCGAGCAAGTACGCGGAGACATCGCGTCGCTGCTTCAGCGAGCGAGCAACCTGGACCCGAACGATCCGAAGGCCGCGGCGTTCATGCAGGTGGTGACTGACAAGCTCGCCATGCCCCGCAACAAGGTGCTGGTTTTCAGCACCTTCCGCCACACCCTCCGCTATCTCGTGGGGAAGTTGACCGCAGCCGGTGTTCGGTTCGGACTCGTCCATGGCGGTGTACCCGACGAGGAGCGGTCAGCACTGCGCAGACGCTTTTCGTTGCCCAAGGAAAACGAAGAGACCATCGACGTCTTGCTCTCGTCCGAAGTCGGATGCGAAGGCCTCGACTTCCAGTTCTGCGATTGCCTTATCAATTTTGACCTTCCGTGGAACCCTATGCGTGTCGAACAGCGCATCGGCCGGATCGACCGCTATGGGCAAACCAGCGAGGCGGTGGGCATCTTCAACTTCATCACCCAAGGCACGATAGACGCAGAAATTTTTGACCGCTGCCTCAGTCGGATTGGGGTCTTCCAGCACGCCATCGGCGGCAACGAGGAAATCCTCGGTGAAATCACCAAGGAGTTGCACAACATCGCCGAGTCGTTCGCTCTGAGTGAAGAGGAAAGGAAGCGGCGCCTTCTCCAACTGTCCGACAACAAGATTCGGCAGCTCGAAGAGGAGCAGAGACTGGAGGAGCGTCAGGGTGAACTCTTCGGACTCAACCTTGCTGCTGCCTCCTGGGAGCAGCGGCTGGCGAAGTCTCGTAGCCATTGGCTTGAACCCCAGGCCCTCATCTTGGCCGTCGGTTCGTACCTAGCTCGTCGGCTCGGGAAGGAGCAGGACTATCTTCTTGGAGAGAAGGCGCTCAAGACTTTGCGGCTGAGTCAGGAGGCGCGCGCCGCACTGTTGGACGACTTCCGCAGACTCCCTCGCTCAACCGACCCCATGCACCGGGCGTGGGAGAGATGGCTAAAGGGAACTTCTCCGACCCTCTCGGTCACCTTCGAGCAAGAGGCGGCGGTCGAGAACGCGAGCGCAGCACTACTTTCTCTGGGTCATCCGCTGCTTCGGCAGGCCGCGGCGTTCCTGCAAGAAACTGACGCCGTTGCGGTGCGACTGGCCGTCATCAACGAGGTGCTGCCGGAAGGCCTCCACCCATTCGCTCTTTATCGCTGGTTGAGACAAGGGGCTAAGCGCGAAGAAGACTTGATACCGGTGACCGAGAGTCCAGCGGTTGCGGACGCTCTGCTGGAGGTGCTCCCATCTGCCGTTGACGCGTCCGGGCTGGAGCTTCCTGGGCAACAAGTTTGGGATGACTTGGACAAGGTGCACCACCAGTTGTGGCTGCGGCAGTCCACGCAGCACGCAGAAGACAACCGCCAGCTTGTTGGGGTTCGAATACAAAGCCTGAATGCGAGCTTCACAGCGCGGCGAGCCCTCTTGGAAGAGCAAATCGGGCGGGCCACGAACGACAAGATTCGCGTGATGAAGCAGGCGGAATTGGAGCGAGCTCAGGTTGACTTCGACGTCCGGGTGGCTGCGCTCAGAAAGGCTGCCGAGAGCGGAGACATCAAGGCAACGCCCGCGGTGTTTGGCGTGATTGAAGTGCGGAGGCGGTAATGAACACTCTGGAGGAACTTGCTGCCCAGCGGCGGGAGTTCTTGGCCGCGCTCGCCAAGAACAAAGGCATCAACCTTGACATCTTCGACGACTTCTATCCGGACGAGGCGCACTTCATCTACGAGCTGCTCCAGAACGCCGAGGACACAGGTGCTTCGGAGGTGATGTTCGAGCTCTCTGAATCGAAGTGCGTCTTCGAGCACAACGGAGAACGGCAGTTCAACCTGGACGACATTGACGCGATAACCGGAATCAACAACAGCACAAAGAAGGACGACCCCGACCGCATTGGCAAGTTCGGCGTCGGATTCAAGTCCGTCTATACGTACACGAGTAACCCAACCGTCTACTCGTCGGAGTACAGCTTCCAGATTGATCGGCGCTTTCTACCCATTCCGGTACCGGGTCGGGAAGGACTTGGAAGTCGAACGCGTTTTGAGTTCCCCTTCAACAATCCAAAGAAGAACAAGGAGACCGCCTACGCCGAGGTTAAGGCGGGGCTGCAACAGCTCTCCGAGACCACGCTGCTGTTCCTTCGCAGCCTGCAGTACATCCGGTGGCGCGTAGCGGGTGTTGAAGGCGCTGTGCTTCGCCACGAGCACTCACCATCACATATCGAGGTGCTCAAGCAGGTCGAGGGCAGGGATGTGCAAAGTTCCCATTGGCTGCGGTTCGCGGCCGCCGTTTCTGATGTCCATCAGTTCTCGGCGCCGATAGCTGGCATTGAGAAGCAAGCCGTTGCCATCGCCTTCGAGCTTGCCTTCCGTGGCGAACAGAAGTCCTTCGACCCCAAGAAGCCAATCGCCGGCCAGCTACGCATCATCCCGTCGGAACGAGGAATGGTCTCCGTGTTCTTTCCGGCAGACAAGGAGGTATCGGGACTTCGCTATCACCTGCACGCCCCCTTCGTTCCCGAGCTCAGCCGCGCGAGCATCAAGAACACTCCAGAGAACACGCCACTGTTTGAACAACTGGCACGACTCAGCGCAAGAGCGCTCCATTCGGTCAAGGACCTTGGCCTGTTGAGTGGAGACTTTTTGGCTGTCCTTCCAAACAACGACGATCCCCTTCCTGAGCGATACAGGGTCATCCGTACGACTATCGTCGAGGAGATGAAGTCACAGGCGTTGGTGCCGACCTTCGCAGGAGGCTACGCACCAGCATCTCGCTTATGCCAAGCGCGAGCAACACTCAAGGCGCTGCTTTCCGACGAAGACTTGGCGTTCGTTACGGGCCGGGGCGACCAGCCCACTTGGGCTATCACCGCGCCGCAAAGAAGTCAGGCACAGGACAAGTTCTTGGCCAGCCTAGGGATAGAGAGTTGGGACGCC
>CAISJH010000015.1 GCA_903885585.1 uncultured beta proteobacterium | reverse complement strand
GCCCAACTTCGACGACAGCCCGCACTCCGTGCATGGCGTGGGCTGGCAGCGGACCTGGGAAGTGGAGTCCTGCAGCGCCACCGAGGCCGTGCTGCGCCTGGACCACGCCGGTGACGCCCACTGGCCCTTCGCCTTCGAGGCCCGGCAGACCTTCGCGCTGGACGAGGAAGGGGTGCGCCTGACCATGTCCGTGCGCAACGATGCGCCGCATCCGGCACCCGTGGGCCTGGGCTGGCACCCCTACTTTCCCAAGCGCAGCCGCAGCCGCCTGCACATCGAGTTGAGTGATCGCTGGGAGTCCGACCCCGGCACGCAGCTGCCCACGCGCCGTGTGCGCCAGCCGGGCATTGACGCCGATGTGGCGCACCTGGACTTCGACCACTGCTTCGAAGGCTGGCCCGGTTCAGCCCGGGTGCGTGACGAGAAGCTCAAGATCGGCATCTCGTCCTCGCTGCCCTACCTGGTGGTGTACACGCCGCCGCAGAAGGACTATTTCTGTGTCGAGCCGGTGAGCCACGTCAGCAACGCCATCCACATGGCCGAGCCGGCCCAGCACGGCCTGCGCACGCTGGGCACGGGCGAGACCTTCGAGGCCTGGATGCGACTGGACGTCTCGCGGGTGTGAGTGCGGTGGCGCCCGTGTTCCAGCCGCTGCCGGTGGAAGCCTCGCTGCTGGGCGAATCTCCGTTCTGGCACCCCGATGAGCGCGCGCTGTGGTGGTGCGACATCCCCGGCCGCGGCCTGCACCGCTACCACCCGGCGACCGGTGCTCACCGCGCCTGGCATTTCGACACCGACGTGGCGTGCGCCGCCCCCCTGGTCGGGGGCGAGCTGCTGCTGGGCATGCGCGACGGCCTGTGGCGCTTCAACCCGGCCAGCGGGCAGCGCACCGCCTTGGCCCCGCCCCCCTACCACCCGGCGCAGGAACGCTTCAACGACGGTAAGGCCGATCCGCAGGGCCGCTTCTGGGTGGGCACGATCTACGAGCCCCGCACGCCTGCCCTGGCGGCCTTGTACTGTTGGGCCGACGGACGTCTGGAGCGCCGAGCCGACGGCGTGACGGTAAGCAACGGCCTGGCCTTCAGCCCCGATGGGCGCACCCTGTACTGGAGCGACACCAAGGCGCACACGGTGTTCGCATTCGACTTCGATGGGCAAGACGGTTCGCTGTCGCGGCAGCGCGTGTGGGCGAGCTTTCCGATGCGTGCCCCTGACCAGCCGTTGGAGCAGTACGGTGGCCGGCCCGATGGCGCGGCCGTCGACGCCGAAGGCTGCTACTGGGTGGCCATGTTCGAGGGCGCGCAGTTGCTGCGCTTTTCGCCGGCCGGTGAGGTGATCTCGGTGTTACCGTTGCCCGTGCGCTGTCCCACCATGCCCTGCTTTGGAGGGGATGACCTGCGCACGCTCTTCATCACCACCTCGCGGCAGAACCGCCCCGACGACGAACTGGCGCGCGAACCCTGGGCGGGTCAGGTGCTGCAGTGCCGGGTGGAGGTGCCGGGCTTGCCGGTGAATTTTGCCCGTGTCTGAAGCTGGGGTGCGAGCGCAGGCCCTGGCCCGATTGCGTGAGCCCCGCGTCTGGGACCTGGTGGTGGTGGGTGGTGGCGCCACGGGTCTTGGGGTCGCCCTGGACGCCGCCTCGCGCGGCCTGCAGGTGTTGCTGCTGGAGGCGGCAGATTTTGGCCAAGGCACCAGTTCGCGGGCCACCAAGCTGGTGCACGGCGGCGTGCGGTATCTGGCGCAAGGCCACATCAGCCTGGTGCGCGAGGCCCTGCGTGAGCGCTCGGCGATCCTGGCCAACGCGCCGCATCTGGCCCAGCCTCTGGCCTTCGTGGTTCCGGGGTATCGCTGGTGGGAGCTGCCTTTCTATGGGGCGGGTCTGAAGGCCTACGAATGGTTGGCGGGTGCCCGCAGCCTTGGGGCCACGCAAACGATGCTGCCAGGCGCCACACGGCAGGCATTGCCCACGGTGCGGGCCTCCGGCCTGTTGGGTGGTATCCGCTATTGGGACGGTCAGTTTGACGACGCCCGCCTGGCGGTGGTGCTCGCCCGCACGGCGCAGCGATCTGGCGCCACCGTGCTCAACCGCCTGCCCGTCACGGCCCTGCGCCACACCGCCGGCCGCGTCACGGGCGTGATTGCGCACGATGCTGAAACGGACGAACACTTCGAGATCTCGGCGGGTTGCGTGGTCAACGCCACGGGCGTCTGGGTGGACCGCCTGCGCGGCCCCACCCGACAGGGCGACGGCCGTCCCCTGGTCACACCGAGCCAGGGCGTCCATCTGGTGGTGGACCGCGCCTTCCTGCCAGGGTCGACCGCGCTGATGGTGCCGAAGACGGCCGACGGTCGGGTGCTGTTCGCCGTGCCCTGGCTGGGCAAGACCCTGCTGGGCACCACCGACACGCCCCGTGGCGATATCGTGGCCGAGCCCCGCCCCCTGGCGCATGAGGTGGACTTCATCCTCGGCGAGGCGGCTCGCTATTTGTCCCGGGCGCCCACGCGCAGCGACGTCCGCTCGGCCTGGGTGGGGCTGCGCCCCTTGGTTCGCCCGGCAGAACCCGAGGCCCAGGCAGGCGCGGGGGCGGGCACCCGCAGCCTGTCGCGCGAGCACACGGTGGAGGTGGGCTCCGAAGGGTTGGTGACCGTCACCGGCGGCAAGTGGACCACCTACCGTGCGATGGCCGAAGACGTTCTCGCGACCTGCATGGCCCACGGGCTGCTGCCTTCTTTGCCAGGCGGTGCCACCGAGAGGCTGCCCTTGGTGGGGGCTCAGGGTGAGGGCGGGCGCGTCAAGGGCCGGCCGCTGAGCGAGCCGGAGGGCGAGCACCTGTACGGCAGCGAAGCCACCCTGCTGCACACCCTGCCAGGCGCCCAGCGCTGGCTGGCCCGGGATGCGGAGACGGGCCAGGGCACGCTGAGCGAGGCCATGGTCCGCTTTGCGGCCCGGTTCGAGATGGCGCGCAGCGTCGAGGATGTGCTGGCCCGGCGCAGCCGGCTGCTGTTTCTGGATGCCGTGCAGGCTGGAGGTCTTGCCGCTGTGGTGGCCGAGATCCTGGCCGAGGAACTGGGACCCGCCTTTGAGGCGCAGGCTTCGGCTGCCGCCTTCCAGGCGCTGGCCGCGCAGTACGCCGAGGTGCCGGGATGAGTCAACTACCCCAGCGCCCCATGTCATCGTCCTGAGGCTCGATCGATACCGGTGCTCTCTGCATGCGCCGCTGTGCGCCTTGTCGAGGCGGATGCACCCTTCGGAATGCACCCTTCAGGGCAGCGCAGCCAGAGCCTCGCGCACCTCGCGCACCGACAGCACCTCGCTCAGCACACGCGGCGCCGCGCCCCCCGGCGCCTGCACCAGGTACACCGGCACACCGTTGCGTCCCAACTGCGCCAGGGCCTGGGTGATGGCGGGGTCGCGGCGGGTCCAGTCGGCCCGCAGCAGCAGCACCCGCTTGGTCTTGAAGTCGGCCATCACCTCGGCATCGGCCAGTGTGGTGCGCTTGTTGAACTGGCAGGTCACGCACCACGCCGCCGTGAAGTCCACGAAGACCGG